>NZ_JAQISV010000008.1:0-201688 GCF_048569675.1 Geodermatophilus sp. CPCC 206100 | reverse complement strand
CACGACATCGCCATCCAGCTCATGGGCCACCACTTCGACGCCGAGCAGATCCGGGCGTTCTGGCAGGAGGACCCGGACATGAACCCGCTGCGGGCCGACCGGGGCCTGCCCGCGGCGACCCTGCAGGCCGCCGAGCAGACGGGGC
This sequence comes from Geodermatophilus sp. CPCC 206100, assembly GCF_048569675.1. NCBI lineage: Bacteria > Bacillati > Actinomycetota > Actinomycetes > Geodermatophilales > Geodermatophilaceae > Geodermatophilus > Geodermatophilus sp. CPCC 206100. Next base: position 201,543 of record NZ_JAQISV010000008.1, on the reverse strand, counting down.
GCGACCGCATCCCGGCGCGGCGCGGCAGCGCGCGGCCGAGCTGGCCGCCCAGCCGGCGGGGGACGCGGGCGCGGCCGCCGACCTCGCCCGCCGGCGGGTGGTCCGCGCCGCGGACTTCACCGCGATGGGCTGGCCGGTGCCCGAGGAGGCCACCGTCGTCGGGCCGTGGCTGCTCGCGCCCGGCCTGGTCGACGAGCTCGCCGCCGCGCTGCCCGGCGTGGTCGGCCGCTACCGGCAGCTGCGCCCGCTGGAGCCCGGCCCTCCGGTGGCCGTGGTCCGGCGGGCGTTGGAGCTGCCCGACGACGAGTTGGTCCCGGCCCTCGTGCGCCCGCCGCTGGCGCTGCGGGAGGGCCGGGTCGCGGTCGCCTCCGCGGGCCTGCCCCCGCACGTGCAGCAGGCCGTCGACGGGGTGCGGGCGCGGCTGACCGCCGACCCGTTCGCCGCACCGGAGGCACCCGACCTGGCGGCCGCCGGGCTGGGCCCCCGCGAGCTCGCGGCGGCGGTGCGCGACGGGCAGCTGGTCAAGGTCGCCGACGGGGTCTACCTGGCGCCCGGCGTCGCCGAGGTGGCGCGCGAGCGGCTGACCGGCGTCCCGGCGCCCTTCACGCTCAGCCAGGCACGCTCGGCCTGGGGGACCACCCGGCGGGTCGCCGTGCCGCTCATGGAGTGGCTGGACGCCCGCGGCGTGACCGAGCGGCTGCCCGACAACACCCGCCGGCTGCGCTGACCCGAGGGGACGGACCCGCGGGGTGTGCTCCCCGGGATGCTCGTGCTCTGCCCACCACCGTGGGCAGAGCACGAGCACGTGGGAGGGGACACCTGCCGGGCCCGCCGCCCGCGGCCGCCGGCGCGGCACACTGGGAGCAGATGGACACCGCCCTGCCCCTGCTGGAGACGCCGCCGCGTCCCTGGTCCCTGCCCGACAGCGCCCGCGCGGGCCTGGCCACCACGCCGTTCGGGCTCTACGTGCACGTGCCGTTCTGCGCCACGCGGTGCGGCTACTGCGACTTCAACACCTACACCGCCGAGGAGCTCGGACCCGGCGCCGCCCGCAGTGACTACGCCGGCACCGTGGTCGCCGAGCTGCAGCTGGCCGCCCGGACCCTCGGCCCGGACCTGCCGACGGTCGAGACGGTCTTCGTCGGCGGCGGCACCCCGACCCTGCTCCCCGCCGACGACCTCGTCGCCGTCCTGGCCGCCGTCCGCGAGCTGTTCCCGGTCGCCGTCGACGTCGAGGTGACCACGGAGGCCAACCCCGAGACGGTCGACCCGGCCGGCCTGGCCCGGCTGCGGGAGGGCGGCTTCACCCGGCTCAGCCTGGGCATGCAGTCCGCCGCCGAGCACGTGCTCGCCGTCCTCGACCGCCGGCACACCCCCGGCCGGGCCGTCGCGGCGGCGCGCGAGGCGCGGGCGGCCGGCTTCGAGCACGTCAACCTGGACCTCATCTACGGCACGCCGGGGGAGACCGACGCCGACTGGGCGGCCTCTCTGGACGCCGTCCTGGCCGCCTCCGTGGACCACGTCAGCGCCTACGCGCTCATCGTCGAGGAGGGCACCCGGCTGGCCCGCCGGATCCGCCGCGGCGAGCTGCCGATGCCCGACGACGACGTCCTCGCCGACCGCTACGAGCAGGCCGACGCCACCCTGCGCGGAGCCGGCTTCGACTGGTACGAGGTGTCCAACTGGGCGACCGGCCCCGCCGCCCGCTGCCGCCACAACGAGCTCTACTGGGCCAACGCCAACTGGTGGGGCGTCGGGCCCGGCGCGCACAGCCACGTCGGCGGGCTGCGCTGGTGGAACGCCAAGCACCCGGCCGCCCACGCCGACCGGCTGCTGCGGGGCGAGAGTCCGGCGCAGGACTCCGAGCTCCTGGACGACGCCGACCGCGCGCTGGAGACGATCATGCTCGGTCTGCGGCTGCGGGCGGGCCTGCCGCTGGCCGCACTGTCGCCCGCCGGGCGCGCCCGTGCCGCCGACGCCGTGGCCCGCGGCTTGCTGGACCCCGGGGCCCACGAGGCTGGCCGCGCCGTCCTCACCGACCGCGGGCGACTGCTCGCCGACGCCGTCGTCCGCGACCTGACCGACTAGTCCGGCGGTCAACGGAACTGTTCCGTTCGCGTCCTCTGCGGGCTATCGTTCCCGTTCCGGCAACGGCGCCGGAGGAGTCGAGGGGGTGGCGGCGCGTGGGCAGACTCGTGTCCCGGCAGGCTCTCGGATCCCCGCCCGGCCGCCGCCGCGCCGTGGCGCCGGCCCCGCTGTCGGGGGGCGTGCTCCTCGCCCTCGCGATGAACCGCCGGGCTCGAGGGCTGCGTGGCCTCGACGTCCTCCGCCGCAGCCAGGACCGGGCCCCGCCTCAGGTCGCCTGACTCCCCCCGGAGTCACCAGCACCGACCTGACGCGCACCGCCCGGTGAGCGCGTCTTCTTTGCGTTGCCCCTCAGGAGACCCCATGACCAGCACCGTCGACTCCACCGCCCCCGCTCGCGGCGACTCCCCGTGGGAGCACGTCCGGCTCCGGCTGCAGGCCCAGCGCGCCGAGTGCGTGAAGGACCGCGAGCTGGCGCTGGCCGACACCGTGCAGTCGCTGCCCGACGACGTCGCCGTCAGCCGCGCTGCCAGCCTCCTGCGCACCATCGAGGACATCGACGCGGCGCTGGCGCGGATCGCGGCGGGCAGCTACGGCCGCTGCGTGCACTGCGGCACGGCCATCCCCGAGGAGCGGCTGGAGTTCCGGCCCTTCGCCACGGGCTGCGTCGCCTGCTCGCAGCGCCGCTGACCGGCGGCACCCTGGTCTGACATCTGTCAGGCCGGGGTCCCGACGTCCCGCACTACAGGGCGGGCGCCGCCGGCAGCAGGCTGGTCGCGTGCTCGCAGAGACCGCCCTCGACATCCGCGACCTGACCGTCCGCTACGGCGCGGCGACCGCCGTCGCCGGCCTGGACCTGCAGCTGCGCGCCGGGGAGACCGTCGCGCTGCTCGGTCCCAACGGCGCCGGCAAGTCCACCGTCGTCAACGCCGTCCTGGGGCTGGTGCCCTCGACCGGCACGGTCCGCGTCCTCGGCCGCCCGCCGGCGGAGGCGATCCGCGCGGGCAGCGTCGGCGCGATGCTGCAGCACGGCGGGCTGCCCGGGGAGACCCGCGTGGGCGAGGTGCTCCACCTGGTGCGGCGCAGCTACCCCCGCGCGTGGCCGCTGGACGACCTGGTGGTCACCGCGGGCATCGACGGCCTGCTCGGCCGGCCGGTGGACGCCCTCTCCGGAGGTCAGCGGCAGCGCGTGATGCTCGCGCTCGCCCTGGCCGGCGAGCCGCCCCTGCTGCTGCTCGACGAGCCGACCTCGGCCATGGACGTCGAGGGCCGCCGCGCCTTCTGGACGACGATGCGCGGGCTGGCCGAGCGCGGCACCACCGTCGTCTTCGCCACCCACCACCTGGAGGAGGCCGACGCCGTCGCCGACCGCGTGGTCGTGGTCGCCGGCGGGCGGGTCGTCGCCGACGGCACCGCGGCCGAGGTCAAGTCCGGCACGTCCGGCCGCACCGTCAGCTTCACCGCCGCCCCGGGCGCCGCTCTGGAGGGGCTGCCCGGTGTCAGCGCCACCGAGTGGCGTGGCGACCGCGTCCAGCTCACCACCGACGACGTCGAGGCCACCCTGCGGGCGCTGCTGGCCGACGGCAGACGGCTGCCCGACCTCACCGTCGGCGGCGCCACGCTCGAGGACGCCGTCCTCTCCCTCACCGCCCGCACCACGATCGGAGTCGACCGATGAGCCCGCTGTTCGCCTTCCAGCTGCGGCGGGTCGGCCGCAACCGGCAGTTCCTGTTCTTCACCGTGCTGCTGCCCGCGCTGTTCACGATCTTCTTCACGAAGGTCTTCGGCGGGTTCGCCGGCTCCGCGGCGGAACAGCAGGAGTACGCGACCACCTACATGGTCTCGATGATGGCGTACGGCGCGCTCGGCGCGGCCCTCGGCGCGACCATCCGGGTTTCGTTCGACCGGCACTCGGGCTGGCTTCGCCAGCTGCGGATCACCCCGGTGCCCGGCTCGTCGGTGGTGACCGTCGACGTCGCCGTCGGCATGCTGCTCACCCTGCCCAGTCTGGTCGTCGTGGCCCTGGTCGGCCGGTTCGTCAACGGCGTCGACCTGCCGCTGGTCACCTGGCTGCTGCTGGTGGCCGTGCTGTGGCTGGGCTCCGGAGCGTTCGTCGCGCTCGGCCTGCTCGTGGGGTACAGCCTCGACGAGAAGGCCGCCGGCGGGGCGATCGGCATCCTCGGCACGATGCTCGCGGCCCTCGGCGGGCTGTGGGTGCCGGTGGCGGTCTTCCCGGACTTCCTCCGGGCGCTGGCGCACGTCATGCCCTCGTACTGGTACGCGGAGCTCGGCCGGGACGTCGTGGCCGGGTCCGGGCCCGCGCCGCTGGCCGTGCTCGCGCTGGCGGGGTTCGCGGCGGCCTTCGCCGTCCTGGCCGCCGTCGTGGCGCGGCGGCGGCCGCTGTACGCCGTCGCCGGCTGAGCCGGTTAGCGTCGCCGCCGTGGACCCCCGCACCCGCTGGCAGCGCATCGGTTGGGCGCTGCCCTGGCTGCTGTTCCAGGTGTTCCCGCTCGCCGACCTGTTCTCGACGCCGCGCCCGGCCGCCGTGCGGGTGGTGGCGGTGGCCGGGCTGCTCGCCTTCACCGGGGCCTACCTGGTCGTGTTCAGCCGGATGTTCGGCCGTCGCGACTGCCCCTGGCCGTGGCGGGAGCTGCTGGTGGTCGCCGTCCTCGGGGTGGGCCTGGCGGTCTGGCTGGGGCCCTCGTGGTCGGGGCTGATGATCTACGTCTCGGGGGCCGCGGCCGCGGTGCTGCCCGAGCGGTGGGTGTGGCCGGCGATCGGCGGGGCGGCGGCGGTCTGCGCGTCGGTCAACGCCGCCCACGACATGCTCGGCGAGCTGTTCATCCTGCCGGTCATGTGCGTGCTCACCGCGTTCGCGCTCCGCGGCACCCGCTACCTGGTGTCGGTCAACGCCGAGCTGACCGAGGCCCGGGAGGAGCTGGCCCGAGCCGCCGTCGCCGAGGAGCGGCTGCGCTTCGCCCGCGACCTGCACGACCTCCTCGGGCACAGCCTGTCGCTGATCGCGCTGAAGAGCGAGCTGGCCGGTCGGCTGGCCGAGCGGGACCCTTCCCGCGCCCGGGCGGAGATGGCCGACGTCGAGGACGCCGCCCGCCGCGCGCTGGCCGAGGTGCGGGAGGCGGTGAGCGGCTACCGGCAGATCGGCGTCGCGCTCGCCCTCGCGGAGGCCCGCGCGGCGCTGTCGGCCGCGGGGATCGCGTTGCACGCGCCGTCGGCCGTGCCGCCGCTGCCGGCGCCGGCCGACGCGGTGCTGGGCTGGGTGGTCCGGGAGGCCACGACGAACGTGCTGCGGCACAGCGGCGCCCGCGCCGTCGTCGTGGGGCTGACGGTGGACGACGAGGACGCCGCGCTGACGGTCACCGACGACGGCCGCGGGGCCGCGGGCGGGACGCCGGGGGCGGTCCGGTCCGGAGCCGGCCTGTCCGGGCTGGAGGAGCGGCTGGCCGCGCTCGGCGGCCGGCTGGAGACCGGGCCCGCGCCCGCCGGCGGCTTCCGGCTCGCGGCGCGGGTGCCGGTCGGCGCCCGGGTGGGCGCCCCGTGATCCGCGTGCTGATCGCCGAGGACCAGACGATGGTCCGCGGGGCGCTGCGGGCGCTGCTGGAGCTGGAGGAGGACCTCGAGGTGGTCGCCGAGGTGGGCCGGGGCGACCTGGTGGTGGACGCCGCCCGGGAGCACCGGCCCGACGTCGCGCTGCTCGACATCGAGATGCCCGGCTGCGACGGGCTGGAGGCCGCCCGGGCCCTGGCCGACGCGGTGCCCGCCTGCCGGGCCGTCGTCCTCACCACGTTCGGCCGGCCGGGGTTCCTGCGCCGGGCCATGGAGGTCGGGGCGGCGGGCTTCCTGGTCAAGGACGCCCCCGTCGCGGAGCTGGCGCGGGCCATCCGGGCGGTCGTGGCGGGGGAGCGGGTCATCGACCGGGACCTCGCGGCCGCGGCGCTCGCTCTGGGAGCCACTCCGCTGTCGGCGCGGGAGGCCGACGTGCTGCGCGAGGCCGCGGGCGGGGCGACGGTGGCCGACATCGCCCGGCGGCTGTTCCTCTCGGAGGGAACGGTGCGCAACTACCTGTCCTCGGCGATCGGCAAGACCGGCGCCCGCACCCGCGTGGAGGCGGCCCGCGTGGCCGAGGAGAAGGGCTGGCTGTAAGGGGATTCCCTGTGCCCCGCGGCCCCGTCCCGAGGCTCGCCCCGAGCGTGCGAGGGGTGAGGAGGACGGGGTCCTCTTTCAGTCTCGCGGGCCGGGCACGGGCGGCTGGATCTGGATGGCGGCGGTCGTCGGGCCGGTCGGCTCGGGCGGCATCAGCGCGTCGAGGTCGAGCACCCGGACGTGGATGACGTTGCGCTGCTGCAGCGCCGCCCGCAGCGCCCGGTGCAGGCCGTCCTCGAGGTAGAGCTCGCCCTGCCACTGGACGGCGTGCGGGAAGAGGTCCCCGTAGAAGGTCGAGTCGTCGGCGAGCAGGGTGTCCAGCGCCAGCTCCCGCTTGGTGGTGACCAGCGTGTCCATCCGGATCTGCCGCGGCGGGATCATCGCCCAGTCCCGAGTCGAGAGACCGTGGTCGGGATAGGGCCTGCCGTCACGGACCGCCTTGAAGATCAGCGCACCGACCTCTTCCCACGCGAGCCCCGCCGGGCACCGGACCCTTCGTCAGCCGAGCTTATCGACCCCGCGCCGCGCCGTGGTGGCCCCGTCCAGAGGCTCGCCGCGAGCTCGCGAGCGGTGAGGGGGACGGGGTCCTTCGCGTATGCTGGCCTGGCACTCCGAGCGTGCGAGTGCCAGTCGTACGACTGTCCGGGCCGGGAGTGCCCGGGGGTCTCCGCGAGGGTGCCGCACGACGTCGACCGGTACGGGGAGGTGTCGCCGTGGCGCACGACGAGCGTCGTCTGCAGGTCCTGCGGGCCATCGTCCAGGACTTCGTCTCGACCAACGACCCGGTGGGCAGCAAGGCCCTGGCCGAGCGCCACGACCTGGGCGTCTCCCCGGCGACGATCCGCAACGACATGGCCGTGCTCGAGGAGCAGGGCTACATCACCCAGCCGCACACCAGCGCGGGGCGGGTGCCCACGGACAAGGGCTACCGGCTGTTCGTCGACCGGCTCTCAGCGGTCAAGCCGCTGTCGGGAGCCGAGCGGCGGGCGATCGAGCGCTTCCTCGACGGCGCGCTGGACCTGCACGACGTCCTCAACCGCACGGTGCGCCTGCTCGCCCAGCTCACCCACCAGGTCGCCGTCGTCCAGTACCCGACCCTGTCGCGCAGCGCCGTGCGTCACCTGGAGGTCGTGCCCGTCACCAGCTCCCGGCTGCTCCTGGTGCTCATCACCGACACCGGGCGGGTCGAGCAGCGGCTGATCGACTGCCCGGTCGACGTCGAGCCCGACGACGTCGCCGACCTGCGGGCGCTGCTGAACTCCGCGTTCGCCGGGGCGAAGCTGGCCGAGGCCGGCGGCAAGGTGCCCGACCTGCTGGACACCGCGGCCCCGCACCTGCGGCCCCTGGTGGCCTCGGTGAGCGCGGCCCTGGTCGAGACCCTCGTCGAGCCCGGGGAGGACCGGCTGGTCATCGGCGGGACGGCGAACCTCGCCCGCGCCACGGTCGACTTCCCCGGCAGCCTGCGGCCGCTGCTGGAGGCGCTGGAAGAACAGGTGGTCGTCCTGCGGTTGATCAGTGAGGTGGACACCGGCGGCACCGTGCTCGTGCGGATCGGCGAGGAGAACGCGCACGAGGCGCTCACCGGTGCGTCGGTCGTCTCCGTCGGGTACGGCTCGGGGGCCCGGGCGCTCGGAGGGCTCGGGATCGTCGGTCCCACCCGCATGGACTACCCAATGAACATGGCCGCGGTCCGAGCCGTGGCCCGCTACGTCGGCCAGATCCTGGCCGAGAGCTGAGGCTGAGACATCTCGATGGCAACCGACTACTACGGCGTCCTGGGGCTGTCCCGCGGGGCCAGTGACAGCGACATCAAGAAGGCCTACCGGCGGCTGGCCCGGGACCTGCACCCCGACGTCAACCCCGAGCCGGGCGCCAAGGAGCGCTTCCAGGAGGTCAGCCGGGCCTACCAGGCGCTGACCGACCCGGAGAAGCGCCGGATCGTCGACCTCGGCGGCGACCCCTTCGACAACGGCGCCGGCGCGGGCGCGGGCAGCCCCTTCGGCGGTGCGGGCTTCGGCGGCCTCGGCGACATCATGGACGCCTTCTTCGGCGGCGGGGCCACCACGCGGGGCCCGCGCAGCCGCGTGCGGGCCGGCGGCGACGCGCTCATCCAGATCGAGCTGGACCTCGACGAGACCGTCTTCGGGACCACCCAGGACATCACCGTCGACACCGCCGTCCTGTGCGACGCCTGCACCGGGGCGGGGACGGCGCCCGGCACCCACCCGACCACCTGCACCACCTGCTCCGGGCGGGGCGAGGTGCAGAGCGTGCAGCGCTCGTTCCTCGGCCAGGTCGTCTCCTCCCGCCCGTGCCCCACCTGCGCCGGCACCGGCCAGGTCATCCCCGAGCCGTGCCCGAAGTGCGGCGGCGACGGGCGGGTCCGCGCCCGGCGGACCATCCCGGTCAAGGTGCCCGCCGGTGTGGAGGACGGCATGCGCATCCGGCTGACCGGCCACGGCGAGGTGGGCCCGGGCGGCGGCCCGGCCGGCGACCTGTACGTCGAGATCGTCGAGCGGCCGCACCCGGTGTTCACCCGCAACGGCGAGGACCTGCACTGCCGGGTCACGCTGCCGATGACCGCCGCGGCGCTGGGCACGACGCTCACCCTGGAGACGCTCGACGGCCAGGAGGAGGTCGACATCCGGCCCGGCACCCAGTCCGGCAGTGTGCTGACCATGCGCGCCAAGGGCGCCCCCCGGCTGCGCGCCACCGGCCGCGGGGACCTGCACGTGCACGTCGAGGTGGAGACGCCGACCCGCCTGGACGCCGAGCAGGAGAAGCTGCTGCGCGAGCTGGCCGTGCTGCGCGGTGAGGACCGGCCGGCGTCGTCCTCGGAGGGCGGCCACGGGGGGTTGTTCTCCAAACTGCGGGACGCCCTGAAGTGACGGTGGCCACCGACGACCAGGTGCCCGAGCTGGACGGGGCGCCGCTGTTCCTCCTCGACGACCTGCCCGACGCCGAGGAGCTGCTGGTCCCCGGCGCCGAGGGCCGGCACGCGGTCGAGGTGCTGCGGATGACCCCCGGCGAGCGGGTGCGGATCGGCGACGGCCGCGGCACCGTCGCCGAGGGCGAGGTGGTCGGGGCCGGCCCCGAGGGCCTGCGGGTGCGGGTCGCGGTGCGGCACGAGGTGCCCCCGCCGGCGCTGGAGCTGGTGCTCGTGCAGGCCCTGCCCAAGGGCGAGCGCGGGCCGCTGGCCGTCGAGCTGGCCACCGAGCTCGGCGTGGACCGGATCGTCCCGTGGGCGGCGGCCCGCTGCGTGACCCGCTGGCGCGAGGACCGCGCCGCCAAGGGCGTGGCGAAGTGGCGGGCGGCGGCGCGGGCGGCCAGCAAGCAGTCCCGCCGGCCCCGGGTCCCGGAGGTCACCGACGTCATGACCACCCGGCAGGTGTGCGGGGCGCTGGCCGACGTCGACCTCGCGCTGGTGCTGCACGAGCAGGCGCGGCACCCCCTGGCGCGGACCGACCTGCCGTCGCGGGGCGCGATCGCCGTCGTCGTCGGGCCCGAGGGCGGGCTGACCGACGGCGAGGTGGTGGCGCTCAGTGCCGCCGGTGCGCGCCCGGTCCGGCTGGGGCCCGAGGTGCTGCGGACCTCGACCGCGGGCGCGGCCACCCTCGCCGCCCTCTCGGTGCGCACCCGCTGGGCCTGAGCGGCCTCGGCGAGCAGGGGCTCAGCGCAGGGCCCGGCGGGCGCGGTCGCTGACCAGGTCCACCAGCCAGGTGAGGACGACGATCGCGGCCAGCACCGTGGTCACTGCGGCCCAGTCGAACGCGGCCATCCGCGACGCCAGCAGGGCACCCAGCCCGCCGGCGCCGAGGAGCCCGACCAGCACCGTGTCGCGGATGACGACCTCCCAGCGGTAGAGGACGTAGGCCAGCACCGGGCCGGCCGCCCGCGGCAGCACCCCGTACAGCCACGCCCCGGCCGGGCGGGCGCCGAGCGCGGTCAGCGCCGCCCGGGGCCGCGGATCGAGCTCCTCGGTCGCCTCCGCGGCCAGCCGGCCGAGCACCCCGAGCGTGTAGACCCCCAGGGCCAGCGCTCCCGGCAGCACCCCGGGCAGGAGCACGAACAGCAGCACCAGCGCCCACACCGGCGGCGGCACCGCGCGCAGCAGCAGCAACCCGAGCCGCACCAGCGCGCCGGCGACCCGCCGTCCCGGTCGCAGCCGCCCGGGCGGACGCGCGGCCGGCCCTGCCAGCAGTACGGCGCCGAGGGCGGCCACCGCGATGGCGACCACCGACATCTGCACGGTGTCGACCGCCAGGGTGCCGATGGAGCGCAGCAGCGCGCCGTCGGTCGCCGGGGGCCAGGCCGCGCCGAGCACGTGGTCCAGCTGCTCGCGGGCCCGGTCGGAGGCGAGGGCGGCGGGATCGAGCGCCAGGTACCACCACGACCACGCGACCAGCGCCAGCGTGCCCAGCACCGCGCCGGTGAGCACCGGGTCCCGGCCCGGCCCGGCGGCCGGCGCCGCCAGCCGGCGGCGCACCGAGCGCCCGGCGACGTCGGCGAGCAGGCAGAGCAGCGCGAGGGCGTAGACCGCGCTCCACACCTCGTCCCACCGCAGCGAGGCGAACGACAGCGACAGCTGGTAGCCGAGCCCGCCGGCGCCGATCAGCCCGAGGACGACGGCCGAGCGGACCGCGCACTCGAGCCGGTAGAAGGAGTAGGACAGCAGGCCGCCGGCCGCCGGGGGCAGCAGCCCGTACAGCGCGGCGGCCGGCCGCCCCGACCCCGAGGCCAGCAGCGCGGCGTACCCGCCGCGCGGCACCTCGTCCACCAGGTCCGCGAACACCTTGGCGCTCACGGCGCCGTAGGGGATCCCGATGGCGAGCACGCCGACCCAGGGGTCCAGGCCGAGCACGTTGACCAGCAGCAGGCCCCACACCGCCTCGTGCAACCCGCGCGGAACGGCGAGCACCCCGCGGGCGGCCGACCAGCCGAGCCGGCGCCGTCCCCACGTGGTGCGGGAGACGAGCACCGCGCCGACCGCTCCCAGCGCCAGCGCCAGCGCGGTGCCCACGGCCGCGTACGCGACGGTGACCAGCGCCGAGCCCGCCAGGACGCCGAGGAACTCCGCGTCGAGCGCGGGGGAGACGGCGGCCGCGGCGAACCGGCCGAACTGCGCCGTCCCGCCCGCGTTGACCACCTCGCCGGTGAACAGCCCGGCCCCGGCGAGCGACCAGCCGAGGACCGCGACCGCGCCGAGGGCCCACGCCCAGCGCCGCCGGTCCCGGCGCAGGGCCGGGACCGGCGTCTCCGGCCGGGCGAGGACGGCGGTCACGCCGGCGCCCCGTAGAACTCCGCGAGGTCCGCTGGGGACAGCGCCGCCACCGGTCGGTCCAGCACCACCCGGCCCCCTGCCAGGCCGACGACGCGGTCGCAGTGCCGCAGCACCAGGCCGGGGTCGTGCAGCGCGGCGACCAGGGCGCCGCCGCGCTCGCGGGCCAGCTCGGCGAGCAGGGAGAGGGCCCGGTCGGCGAGCACCGGGTCCAGCGCGGACGCCGGCTCGTCGGCGAGCACCAGTTCGGGGCGCTGCACGAGCAGCCGGGCGATCGCCACCCGCTGCCGCTGGCCGCCGGAGAGCCGCTCGGTGCGCTCGAACGCGCGGTCGGCGAGCTCCACCCGCGCCAGCGCGTCGACCACCTCGGGCACGCCCTGCGGCCGCAGCAGCGACCACGCCGCCCGGCCCGCCGACCACCCGGCCAGCCGGCCGGCGTTGACGTTGTGCACCACCCGCAGCTGGCCGACCAGCTCCAGGTGCTGGTGCACGGTGCCCACCCGGGACCGCAACCGGCGCAGGGCGCGCCCCGACACCTCGGCCGGGTCGGCGCCCAGCACCCGCACCGATCCGGCGGTCGGCGTCACCTGCCCGTTGGCCAGCCCGATCAGCGTCGACTTGCCCGACCCGGAGGCGCCGACCAGCGCGACGCGCTCGCCGGGGCCGACGGTGAGGTCGACCCCGGCCAGCGCCGTCACCCTGCCGTACCGGACCGAGACGCCGTCCAGCCGCAGGACGGCGGTCAGCTGACCAGCCCCAGGTCGCGGCCGATCTCCTCGATCTGGTCGTAGTTCGACGCCTCGGTCGACACGAACCCGCCCGCACCGAACAGCTCGAGCACCTCGGCGTCCGCCGGGTCGTCGGCCGACAGACCGGTGAAGTAGCCGATCAGCCGGTCGCCGAGGTCGTCGACGCCCAGCCGCTCGGCCGCCCGCGGACCGAGCAGCCAGTGGTAGTCGTGGTAGGTCGGGGTCTCGGCGTACAGCACGACGGCCGGGTCGACCGCGCCCTCCGCCGACCGCGACGTCCAGACCTGCTTGTTCAGCACGCCCGCCTGGTAGCTGTTGGAGGCCACCAGGGCCAGCGTCGCGTCGTGCGAGCCGGAGAACCCCGGTCCGCCCGGGAAGCCCTGCGGGTCGACGCCGGCCTCGCGCAGGAAGTAGGCGGGCATGAGCCGGCCGGAGGTGGAGGTCTCGCTGCCGTAGGTGAAGCGCAGCGGCGCGAGCGCGGACAGGTCGTCCGACGGCGGGAGCCCGGTGCCCGCGTTGACCACGAACACCGAGGTGAACCGCTCGTCGATGTCGCGCTGGGCGAGCGGCTCGGCGCCGGGGGTCTGCAGCCGGGCCTGGACGCCGGTGAGCCCGCCGAACCAGACGAGGTCGAGGTCGCCGGTGCGGAACAGGGAGACGGCCGCGCCGTAGTCGGTGACCGGGCGGTACTCGACGTCGAGGTCGAGCGCGGCCGACACGGAGTCGGCGACGGTGCCGTAGAGGCGCTGCAGGACCTCGGGGTCCTGGTCGGGGATGGCGCCGATGCGCAGGGGGCCGGCGGAACCCGAGGCGGTGGCCGACACCGGGGAGGTGCGGCCGCAGCCGGTGACCGCGGCGGCGAGGGCGACGCCGGCGCCGGCCAGCAGGCTGCGGCGGGACAGCGGGGGGAGTGCGGTTCCGAGGACACCCGACCGGGCGACGCGACGGGTGCTCACTACGTCCTCGAGCGGGGAGAGAGGGCGGGCACGGGAGACCTCCGGGGGAGAGGGGACGGGTCGCTCCATCCTGTACCGGGCCGTGAGCGGCCACCTCTCAGGGCCGCCCCGAGCGTGCGAGGTGTGGGGGAAGGGCGGTCCTCCTAGGGTCCCTGCCGTGGACTGCCTCTTCTGCCGCATGGTCGCCGGCGACGTCCCGGCGACGGTCGTGCACGAGACCGACCGGACGCTGGCCTTCCGGGACATCAACCCGCAGGCCCCCACGCACGTGCTGGTGATCCCGAAGGACCACCACGCCACGGTGGGCGCGCTCGCCGCCGACGACCCCGACCTGCTGGCCGCGGTCGTCCGGGCGGCGGCCGACGTGGCGGTGCAGGAGGGGCTGGCCACCGCCGACGGCGTCGAGCCGGGCTACCGCGTGGTGACCAACACCGGCCCGGCCGCCGGCCAGACGGTGCACCACGTCCACCTGCACGTGCTGGGTGGCCGGTCCCTCACCTGGCCGCCCGGCTGAGAGACACCTCGCAGCGCCGGCGCAGCCGGTGACCTCTCCTGCGGGGACTCGTGCTCTGCCCACCGGTGTGGGCAGAGCACGGGTGTCGGGAGTCGAGGTCCGACCGCGCCCGGGTCACCCACGCGGCGGCCGACCTGCCACGCTGCGGGCATGGCCGAGCCCCTGCGCCTCGAGCGGGACGGCGACGTCGTGGTCGTCGTCCTGGACAACCCGCCGCTCAACCTCTTCGACCCCCGCGTGTTCGACCTGCTGGAGGCGGTGGTCGCCGAGCTGGGCAGGCTCACCGATCCCGCCGGCGCGGACCGCCCCCGTGCCGTGTTGGTCGAGGCGCGCGGGCGGGTCGTGTCGGCCGGGGTCGACGTGACGGCGTTCCGGGACATCGCCGAGGGACCGGACCCAGCCGGCGAGGGCGCGCGGCTGTGGCGCCGGCTGCTCCGGGTCGCCCAGGCCGTCGAGGACCTCCCGGTGCCCACGGTGTTCGCCGCGCACGGGCTGACCCTCACCGCCGCCTTCGAGCTGGCGCTGGCCTGCGACGTGCTGCTGGCCGCCGGGAGTGCGTCGTTCGGGCTGGTGGAGATCGTCGTCGGCCTGACCCCGTCGATGGGCGGGCCGCAGCGGCTGGCCGAGCGGGCCGGCCCGGCGCGGGCCAAGGAGCTCGTCTTCACCGGCGAGCGCTACCCGGCCGAGGTGCTCGAGCGGTGGGGCGTGGTCAACCGGGTGCTGCCCGACGAGGGGTTCGCCGCGGCCGCCCGCGCGTTCGCCACGCGGTTGGCGGCCGGGCCGACGGTCGCGCACGCGGCCACCAAGAGGCTGGTGACCACCGGCGTCCGGCAGGGCGCGCGGGCCGCCGACGAGCTCGTACCGGAGGTCTCCGGCGCGCTGTTCGGCACCGAGGACCTGCGCGGCGCGGTGCGCTCCTTCCTCACCGAGGGACCGGGGAGGGCGACCTACTCGGGCAGGTGAGGCGCCCACCGCGACCGCGGTTCGGGTCCCCGGGCGCGGGTAGACTCGGGAGGTCCGCGAATCGACAGCAGGAAGGCAGGGTCGAGGGTTCTTGCCCGACTCCTCCCCGAACGTCCCCGTGCCGGGTGCCCCCACGTCGCGTGAGGCCTCCGCACAGGCCGCCGCGGCGGACGGCCACCTCGGCTCGCCCGCCCCGTCCGCAGACGGTCCGGGGGCGCCCACCCCCACCTCCGTCCGGACCACCATCACCGTTCCCGACTCCGTCTCGATGGTCGCCCTCCTGGGCTCCGGCGACGAGCTGCTCCGCCTCGTGGAGAACGAGGTCGACACCGACGTCCACGTGCGGGGCAACGAGATCGCCGTGACCGGCCAGCCCGCCGACAACGCCTTCACCGTGGCGGTGTTCGACGAGCTCATCGCGCTGCTGGGCACCGGCCAGACGCTGCGGCCGGACTCGGTGCGCCGGGTCATCGGCATGCTGCGCGCCGGCGGCTCGGAGCGGCCGGCCGACGTCCTGAGCCTGGACATCATCAGCCGCCGCGGGCGCACGATCCGGCCCAAGACGCTGAACCAGAAGCGCTACGTCGACGCGATCGACGCCCACACCATCGTCTTCGGCATCGGCCCGGCCGGCACCGGCAAGACGTACCTGGCCATGGCCAAGGCGGTGCAGGCGCTGCAGACCAAGCAGGTCAACCGGATCATCCTCACCCGCCCCGCGGTGGAGGCCGGTGAGCGGCTGGGCTACCTGCCCGGCACGCTCAGCGAGAAGATCGACCCGTACCTGCGGCCGCTGTACGACGCGCTGCACGACATGGTCGACCCCGAGTCGATCCCGCGGCTCATGCAGTCGGGCACGATCGAGGTGGCCCCGCTGGCCTACATGCGCGGGCGCACGCTCAACGACGCGTTCGTCATCCTCGACGAGGCGCAGAACACCACCGCCGAGCAGATGAAGATGTTCCTCACCCGGCTCGGCTTCGGCTCCAAGATCGTCGTGACCGGCGACGTCACCCAGGTCGACCTGCCCGGCGGCGCGCAGAGCGGGCTGAAGATCGTGCGCGAGATCCTCGACGGCATCGAGGACGTGCACTTCTCCAACCTGACCAGCTCCGACGTCGTCCGGCACCGGCTGGTCGGGAACATCGTCGACGCCTACGAGCGCTGGGACGCCACGCAGCAGCAGAACCGGCCGGCCACCTCGCCGCCGGTGCGCGGCGCGCGGCCGCGCCGGCAGGGGAGCTGAGCGCCGTGCCGGTCGAGGTCGCCAACGAGTCCGAGATCGCCGTCGACGAGTCCTCGCTCGCCGCGATCTGCACGTACGTGCTGGCCGAGCTGCGGGTCAACCCGATGGCCGAGCTGTCGGTGCTGTGCGTGGACCCGGACTACATGAGCACGCTGCACGAGCGGTGGATGGGGGAGAAGGGCCCGACCGACGTCCTGGCCTTCCCCATGGACGAGCTGGACACCGGCCGTCCCGACGAGCCCGACCCCGGTCCGGCGCTGCTGGGGGACGTCGTGCTGTGCCCCTCGGTCGCCATCCGCCAGGCCCGTGCCGCCGGGCACACGATGGACGACGAGCTGATCCTGCTCGCCACGCACGGCGTGCTGCACCTGCTGGGCTACGACCACATGGAGCCCGACGAGGAGAAGGAGATGTTCGGCCTGCAGTCCCAGCTGCTGGAGGGCTGGCGCTCCGCCCCGCGGGCACCGATGACCGGGGAGGCCGTCGAGCGGGGGCCGGGCCCGAGATGACCTCCGGCGAGATCACCCTCCTGGTGATCGCCGTCCTCCTCATCCTCCTCGCCGGGGTCTTCGGCGCCATGGACGCCGCCCTCCAGCGGGTCTCCCTGGCCCGCGTCGAGGAGATGCGGCGCGACGGCGTCAAGCGCTCGGCCGTCCTCCTCGACGTGGTGGCCGAGCGGGCGCGGCACGTGTCGCTGCTCCTGCTGCTGCGGATCGCCTGCGAGATGGTCGCCGCGGTGCTGGCCACCGTGGTGCTCTACCGGCTGTGGGGGGCGGGCTGGCCGACGGTCCTCACCGCGGCCGGCGTCATGACCGTCGTCAGCTACGTGCTCGTCGGCGTCGGCCCCCGCACGCTCGGCCGCCAGCACTCCTACGGGCTGGCGCTGCGCACCGCCGGCGTCGTCCGGCTGCTCGGCCGGGTCCTCGGGCCGGTGGCGACCCTGCTGATCCTCGTCGGCAACGCGCTGACCCCCGGCCGCGGCTTCCGCGACGGGCCGTTCTCCTCCGAGGTCGAGCTGCGCGAGCTGGTCGACATGGCCGAGGAGCGCGGCGTCGTCGAGTCCGGCGAGCGCAACATGATCCACTCGGTGTTCGAGCTCGGCGACACCATCGCCCGCGAGGTCATGGTGCCGCGCACCGACGTGGTGTGGATCGAGCGCAGCAAGACCGTCCGGCAGGCGCTCGCGCTGGCGATGCGCAGCGGGTTCAGCCGGCTGCCGGTCATCGGCGAGAACGTCGACGACGTCGCCGGCGTGGTCTACCTCAAGGACCTCATCCGCCGGACCCAGGGCGGCCAGGACGCGAAGAACGCCCTGCGGGTCGAGGAGCTCATGCGCCCGCCGACGTTCGTGCCGGAGTCCAAGCCGGTGGACGAGCTGCTGCGGGACATGCAGGCCCAGCGCATCCACATCGCGATCGTCGTCGACGAGTACGGCGGCTTCGCCGGGCTGGTGACGATCGAGGACATCCTCGAGGAGATCGTCGGCGAGATCGCCGACGAGCACGACGCGTTCCAGCGCCCGCCGGTCGAGCACCTGCCCGACGGCTCGGTGCGGATCACCGCGCGGCTGCCGGTCGAGGACCTCGCCGAGCTGTTCGACGTCGAGCTGCCCGAGGACGACGACGTGGAGACCGTCGGCGGCCTGCTGGCCCGCGAGCTGGGCCTGGTGCCGATCGAGGGGTCGGCCGCCGAGGTCGCCGGCCTGCGGCTGGTCGCGGAGAGCACCGGCGGGCGGCGCAACCGGATCGACACGATCCTGGTCTGCCGCGTGCCCGAGCCGGCCGGGGCGGACGCCGACCGGACGGGGTCCACTCGGGCGGACGTGCCCGCGGCCGTGGAAAGCTAGCCGGCTGTGCCTGACCTGCAGCCCGAGGACGCCAAGCTCGTCACCCTCGCCCGCTCCGCGCGCGGCCGCACCGGCGCCCCGGAGGGGGCGGCCGTGCGCGACACCGACGGCCGCACCTACGTCGCCGCCAGCGTGGCGCTCCCGTCGCTCGCCCTGTCCGCGCTGCAGGCGGCGGTCGCCGCGGCGGTGTCCAGCGGGGTGGAGGGGCTGGAGGCCGCCGCGGTCGTGTCGGCCGCCGACGCGGTCGAGGAGCCCGGCCTGGCCGCGGTCCGCGACCTCGCCCCGTCCGCGCCGGTGTACCTCGCCGGTCCCGACGGCGCCGTCCGCACCTCGGTCTAGCGCAGCGGCACGCCGAGCGCGTCGGCGAACGCCTCGGGGTCGCGCACCCACAGGGTGAGCGCCCGCTCGCCGTCGCCGTCCGGGGTCGCGTGCCGGACGGCGACCCGCGTGCGCCCGGGCCACCACCCGCCGCGCGAGGCCGCCTTCGGCCAGCCCGCGGGCGGCGCGCCCCGGCGCACCTCGCGGACCAGGCTGCGGGCCACCACGTGCAGGGACGACGTCCGCCGCACGCCCGGGACGTCGAACGACAGCCCGGAGTCGGAGACCGTCGCCCGCGCGGTCGAGAGCACCGCGAAGGCCAGCCCGAGCGCCAGGGCCAGCGGCAGCTCCGACGCGATCGCCGACGTCCCGCCGCGCCAGGCGAACAGCCCGACCCAGACGACCACGACGGCGACGGCGGTGAGCAGCAGCCACGGCCGCGGCGGGTCGTACTGCCAGTAGCGCAGCGGAGCCGGGGTCACCGTGGCCGAGCGCCGCGGGCCGCGGGCCGGGAAGAAGCCGTAGGCCGCGACCTGGGCGGCGTGCCGCTGCCGCTCCTGCAGCGCCCGCACCGCCAGAGGTCCGTCCTGCTCCCGCCGTCGCCGTCCCGCCACCCCCCGATCCTCTCAGCCCGCCCTCCGTCGGTTTCCGCGGAAACCGACGGAGGTGCGCGGGGGTGTCGGACGGCGGTGGGAGACTGGACGGCGTGAGCGCGCCCGACCAGCCGTACCGCAGCGGCTTCGCCTGTCTGGTGGGCCGCCCCAACGCCGGCAAGACCACGCTCACCAACGCGCTGGTCGGCGAGAAGGTCGGCATCGTCAGCAACCGCCCCCAGACCACCCGGCACGCCATCCGCGGCGTCGTCCACCGCCCGGGCGGCCAGCTGGTGCTCGTGGACACCCCAGGGCTGCACAAGCCGAAGAGCCTGCTCGGCCGCCGGCTCAACGACGTCGTCCGCGACACGCTGTCCGAGGTGGACGTGGTCGTCTTCTGCGTGCCGGCCGACCAGCCGGTCGGCACCGGCGACCGGTTCATCGCCCGGCAGCTCAAGGAGGTCAAGGCGCCGGTCGTCGTGGTCGTCACCAAGACCGACGCCGCCTCGAAGAAGCAGGTCACCGAGCAGCTCGTGGCCGCCAGCCAGCTGGTCGACGCCGCCGAGGTCGTGCCGGTCAGCGCCGTGCGGGGCGACCAGGTCGAGCTGCTGGAGGACCTGCTGGTCGGCATGCTGCCCGAGGGGCCGCCGCTGTACCCCGAGGAGCAGACCACCGACGAGGACGTCGAACGGCAGCTGGCCGAGCTGGTCCGCGAGGCGGCGCTGGAGAAGGTCTTCCAGGAGGTGCCGCACTCGCTGGCGGTCACCATCGAGGAGATGACCCGCCGTCCCGACCCCAAGCGGCCCGATGGCGAGCTGGTCGAGGTGCACGCGCTGCTGCACTGCGAGCGCGCGAGCCAGAAGCCGATGCTGCTCGGCCGCGGCGGCGAGATCATCAAGGCGATCGGCACCGAGGCGCGGCAGGGCATGGAGACGCTGCTCGGCGCCCGGGTCCACCTGGACCTGCACGTCACCGTGCTCGGCGAGTGGCAGGACGACCCCAAGAAGCTCAACCGGCTGGGCTACTGATGTCGACCACACCGAAGTCGCTCTACCGCGACGAGGGGGTCGTGCTGCGCACCCAGAAGCTGGGCGAGGCCGACCGGATCGTCACGGTGCTGACGCGCCGGCACGGCAAGGTGCGCGCCGTCGCGAAGGGCGTGCGCCGCACCAAGAGCAAGTTCGGCGCCCGGCTGGAGCCGTTCAGCCACGTCGACCTGCAGTTCTACACCGGCCGCAACCTCGACATCGTCAACCAGGCGGAGTCCATCCGCGCCTACGGGCAGCCGATCGCCGGCGACTACCCGGCCTACACCGCCGGCACCGCCGTCCTGGAGACCGCCGACCGGCTCACCGCCGAGGAGAAGGAGCCCTCGCTGCGGCTGTTCCTCCTCGTCATCGGGGCGCTGCGCTCGCTGGCCGAGGGCACCCACCCGGCGGGGCTGGTGCTCGACGCGTTCCTGCTGCGGGCCATGTCGGTGGCCGGCTGGGAGCCGGCGCTGAACGGCTGTGCCCGCTGCGGCGAGGAGGGGCCGCACCGGCACTTCTCGGTGCCCGCCGGCGGCGTGGTCTGCCCGCCCTGCCGGCCCACCGGCTCGGCGATGCCCAGCCCGGCGACCATCGAGCTGCTCGACGCGCTGCTCACCGGCGACTGGGAGAGCGCCGAGGCCAGCCCCGGTGTCCAGCGCCGGGAGGGCAGCGGGCTGGTCGCCGCGCTCCTGCAGTGGCACCTCGAGCGCGGCCTGCGCTCGCTGCCGCTGGTGGACCGGTCCGAGCCGGCGGCGTCCCGCGCGGGAGCGGGGCAGCTGCGTGAGGCGTGAGGTCAAGCCGCCGAGCCCGCACCCCTCCGGTGCCCGGCCGCCGGCGATCCCGCCCGAGAAGGTCCCCCGCCACGTCGCGATCGTCATGGACGGCAACGGGCGGTGGGCCAAGCAGCGCGGGCTGCCGCGCACCGCGGGCCACGAGGCGGGGGAGTCCTCGCTGTTCGACTGCGTCGAGGGGGCCATCGAGCTCGGCGTCACGGCGATCAGCGCCTACGCCTTCTCCACCGAGAACTGGCGGCGCAGCCCCGACGAGGTCCGCTTCCTCATGGGGTTCAACCGTGACGTCATCCGCCGCCGCCGCGACGAGATGCACGAGCTCGGGGTGCGGGTGCGGTGGGCCGGGCGCCGTCCGCGGCTGTGGCGCAGCGTCATCAAGGAGCTCGAGGTCGCCGAGGAGCTGACCCGCGACAACGACGTCCTCACCCTCACCATGTGCGTGAACTACGGGGGCCGGGCCGAGATCGCCGACGCCGCCGCGGCCATCGCCCGCGAGGTCGCCGCCGGGCGGCTCGACCCGGGCAAGGTGGACGAGAAGACCGTCGCCCGGTTCCTCGACGAGCCGGACATGCCCGACGTGGACCTGTTCGTCCGCAGCTCCGGGGAGAACCGCACCAGCAACTTCCTGCTGTGGCAGTCGGCCTACGCCGAGTTGGTCTTCCTCGACACCCTGTGGCCGGACTTCGACCGCCGGCACCTGTGGGCGGCCTGCGAGGAGTACGCCTCGCGGCAGCGCCGCTTCGGGAGCGCCTGAAAGAGGACCCCGTCCTCCCCGCCCTTCCCGAGCTCGGGGCGGGACCCGGGACGGAGCCAGACCGAGGAAGGAGTCTCATCGTGTTCGCGGTGACCCGGCTGCGGGTGTCCGAGCGCGACGCCGCGGCCCTGGCTGCCGACGTCGCGGCGCTGCTGGCCGCGTTGTCGGCGCGACCCGGCTTCCGGGACGGCGAGGTGGGCCGCTGTGCCGACGACCCGGGGCTGTGGGCGCTGGTCACCCGCTGGGACGGCGTGGGCGCCTACCGCCGCGCGCTCTCCGCCGCCGAGGTGAAGATCGCCGGGGCGCCGGTGTGGGTGCACGCCCTCGACGAACCGGGCGCCTACGTCGCGGCAGAGCAACCGCTCGAGGGGTGATCCCCGCCCTCCGTGGGCACCCACCGTGCGGAGGCCGCAGGTGTCGAGCCCGGAGGACGCGCGATGAGTCAGCCCAGGCGGGACGACGTGGAACGCCCGACGTCCGACGACCCCACCGTGCAGGTCCAGCCGCCTCCGGTACCCGGCCGCGCCGTGCGGGCCCAGCTGGCGGCCGGCGAGCGAACGACGCCACCGGTCCGTCCGGACGAGCCGACCGTCACGCTCGACGCGCCGGCGCCCGCGACCCCGCACCGCACGCTGGCGTTCGACGGACCCGCGCCCGCCGAGGGTCCCGTGGCCTCGGACCGGGGGTCCCGACGCCGGTGGCGGACCTGGCCGTGGATCGCCGCCTTCGTGCTGGTGCTGGTCATCCTCGGCGCCATCCTGCTGGTCATGCTGTGGCAGGGCGCGACCATCGACGGGAACGTCGACCTCGTCGGGTGGTCGGGCGGGACGACGATCGGCTGGAGCGGGCCGGGCGGCGACTGAGAGGGGCCCGCGCGCGGGCAACTACCGTGGACGGGTCAACCCGCCGACCGCCAGCCGGATGGAGCCACTCCCCGTGAGCGCCAGCACCGCCAAGCACGACCCCGCCCGCCTCGACAAGGTGGTCAACCTCTGCAAGCGACGGGGCTTCGTCTTCCCGTCGGGGGAGATCTACGGCGGCACCCGCTCCGCCTGGGACTACGGGCCCCTGGGCGTGGAGCTCAAGGAGAACATCAAGCGGCAGTGGTGGCGCACCGTCGTCCAGAGCCGCGACGACATCGTCGGCCTGGACTCCTCGGTGATCCTGCCCCGCCAGACGTGGGTCGCCTCCGGTCACGTCGGCGTCTTCACCGACCCGCTGACCGAGTGCCAGAACTGCCACAAGCGGTTCCGGGCCGACCACCTCGAGGAGGACTTCGAGGCGAGGAAGGGCCGGGCGCCCGAGAACGGCCTGGCCGACATCACCTGCCCGAACTGCGGCACCAAGGGCGCGTGGACCGAGCCGCGCGACTTCAACATGATGCTCAAGACGCACCTCGGCCCGGTCGAGGACGAGTCCGGGCTGCACTACCTGCGCCCGGAGACCGCGCAGGGCATCTTCGTCAACTTCGCCAACGTCATGGGCGCGGCGCGGAAGAAGCCGCCGTTCGGCATCGGGCAGATCGGCAAGTCGTTCCGCAACGAGATCACCCCGGGCAACTTCATCTTCCGGACCCGCGAGTTCGAGCAGATGGAGATGGAGTTCTTCGTCGAGCCCGGCACCGACGAGCAGTGGCACCAGTACTGGATCGACGAGCGCACCCGCTGGTACACCGACCTCGGCATCTCCCCGGACAACCTGCGGCACTACGAGCACCCGAAGGAGAAGCTGTCGCACTACTCGACGCGCACCGTCGACATCGAGTACCGCTTCGGCTTCCAGGGCTCGGAGTGGGGCGAGCTCGAGGGCATCGCCAACCGCACCGACTTCGACCTGAAGACCCACTCCGAGCACTCCGGCGCCGACCTCACGTACTTCGACCAGGCCAGCAACACCCGCTGGACGCCGTACGTCATCGAGCCCGCCGCCGGCCTGACCCGCTCGCTGATGGCGTTCCTGGTGGAGGCCTACACCGAGGACGAGGCCCCCAACGCCAAGGGCGGCGTCGACACCCGCACCGTCCTGCGGCTGGACCCGCGGCTGGCCCCGGTGAAGGCCGCCGTCCTGCCGCTGTCGCGCAACGCCGACCTCTCGCCCAAGGCCCGGGACCTCGCGGCGACGCTGCGGCGGAGCTGGAACGTCGACTTCGACGACGCCGGCGCGATCGGCCGCCGCTACCGGCGGCAGGACGAGATCGGGACGCCGTTCTGCCTCACCGTCGACTTCGACACCCTCACCGACGACGCGGTGACCGTCCGGGAGCGCGACTCGATGAGCCAGGAGCGGATCGGGCTGGACCAGGTCGAGGGCTACCTGAAGACCCGCCTCCCCGTCTGCTGAGCGGGTGCGCTGCCGCCCGGTCCCGGCCCTCGGAACCGGGCGGCAGCGCACACCGTCACCGGTCAGGGCCGGGTCCGAGCCGAGCACCCGGGTGATCTCGGTCGCCGCCTACCCTGGACACGTGACCAGCACGCTCGAGCCGGCGACGACGCTGCCGCCGTTGCGGCTCGGCGGGCTCACGGTGGACCCCGCGGTGGTGCTCGCGCCCATGGCCGGCATCACCAACCCGGCGTTCCGCACGCTGTGCCGCGAGTTCGGGGCCGGCCTCTACGTCTGCGAGATGATCACCACGCGGGCGCTGGTCGAGCGCAACGAGAAGACGCTGCAGATGGTGCAGGCCACCCCGGACGAGAAGGACGCCTTCTCCGTCCAGCTCTACGGCGTCGACCCGGCCACCGTCGGGCGCGCGGTGCAGATGCTGGTCGACGAGGGCGTGGCCGGCACCCGCCCGGCGCACGTCGACCTGAACTTCGGCTGCCCGGTGCCCAAGGTGACCCGCAAGGGCGGTGGCTCGGCGTTGCCCTGGCGGCGGGTGCTCCTCCGCGACATCGTGCGGGCCGCCGTCCGCGCCGCCGGGGACGTGCCGGTCACCGTCAAGACCCGCATCGGCATCGACGCCGACCACGTCACCTACTTCGACGCCGGCCGGATCGCCCAGGACGAGGGCGCCGCGGCGATCACCCTGCACGGCCGCACCGCCGACCAGCTCTACAGCGGCACCGCCGACTGGGCGCCGATCGCCCGGCTGGTCGAGGCCGTCGACATCCCGGTGCTGGGCAACGGCGACATCTGGGAGGCCGACGACGCGCTGCGCATGGTCGCCGAGACCGGGTGTGCCGGCGTCGTCATCGGCCGCGGCTGCCTGGGCCGGCCCTGGCTGTTCGGCGACCTGGCCGCCGCCTTCGCCGGGGAGTCGCGGCGGGCGCTGCCCACCCTGCGCGAGGTCGCCGCGGTGATGTACCGGCACGCCGAGCTGCTGTCGGGGGACCAGGGCGAGCTGCACGGCTGCACCGACTTCCGCAAGCACGTCGCCTGGTACCTCAAGGGCTTCTCCGTGGGGTCCGACGTCCGCCGGGCGCTGGCGATGGTCAGCTCCCTGGACGAGCTCGCCGGCCTGCTGGCCGGCATCCCCGACCAGCCGTACCCGACGGCGGTGCTCGGCGGTCCGCGCGGGCGCACCACGCCGCCGCAGCCGGTGGCGCTGCCCGAGGGCTGGCTGGCCGACCGCGACGACCCCCGGCCACCGGCCGGGGCCGAGCTGATGGTGAGCGGCGGATGAGCGGGAACCGCGAGGACGAGGGTCGGGCCACGGACACGGGGCCCTACCTGTACGACGACGGGCCGGCACCGCTGCACACCGGCACCCCGCGGGCGGCGCGCGGCCTGATCCTGGCGATCCTCGGGGGGACCCTCGCGGTGGCGGTCGCCATGGCCGTCGGGCTGCCGCTGGTCAAGGGCACCCCCGAGGAGCAGGCCCGCCAGGTCACCGGCGTCTTCCTGGCCGCGCTGGCCCAGGACGACGTCGAGACCGCACACCAGCTGCTCTGCGAGGACGAGCGGGCCCGCGTGGACCCCGCGCAGGTCGCGGACGTCTACGCCCCGGGCGGGGACGGCGAGGTCGCCGGGGCCCGGGCCGCCGAGGTCGGCGGGGAGCCGGTGCAGCGGGTCGCGGTGCAGTGGTCCGACGGCGGCACGTCGCTGCTCACCGTGGTGAGCGAGGACGGCCCGCGGATCTGCGGCACGTCGGCCGGCTGAGCACCGCGCCCCTCCGGCCGCGCTGCGCGCCTGACGCCGGAGCGCCCCGGCGTCCCTCCCGGTCGATTCCCCTGACCGTGTCCCGACACCCGGACGTGGGGTTGGCGCGCCCCTGGTGCGTGGGCCACCATCCCGTCACGGACAGACGTATGAGACGTCTACCCGCGGCGGGTCACAGGGGCCGGGGGACGAGCGCGGAGGTGCACGGTGGGCGGTACCGGACGGACGACCTGGGTCTACGACTTCAGCCAGGGCAACAAGGACCAGAAGGACCTGCTGGGCGGCAAGGGCGCCAACCTGGCCGAGATGACGAACCTGGGGCTGCCGGTGCCGCCCGGGTTCACGATCACCACCGACGCCTGCCGGTACTACCTCGAGCACGGCAGCACCCCGCCGGAGCTGGCCGACCAGGTGACCGAGCACCTGACGGCGCTGGAGAAGGCGATGGGCAAGACGCTCGGCGACCCCGCGGACCCGCTGCTCGTGTCCGTGCGCTCGGGGGCCGCGGCGTCCATGCCCGGGATGATGGAGACCGTCCTCAACGTCGGCCTCAACGACGAGTCGGTCCGGGGGCTGGCCACGCAGTCGGGCAGCGACCGCTTCGCGTGGGACTCCTACCGCCGGCTCATCCAGATGTTCGGCAAGACGGTCCTCGGCATCGACGGCGAGCTGTTCGAGCACGCCCTGGACGAGGTGAAGCGGGAGCAGGGGACCGAGTCCGACCTCGACCTGGACGCCGCGCACTTGGAGGACGTCGTCCGCCGGTTCACCGCGATCGTGCGCGAGCAGTGCGGCCGGGACTTCCCACAGGACCCGCGCGAGCAGATGGACCTGGCGATCAACGCCGTCTTCGACTCCTGGAACTCCGAGCGGGCCATCCTGTACCGCCGCCGCGAGCGCATCCCCGGCGACGCCGGCACCGCGGTCAACGTGGTCGCGATGGTCTTCGGCAACCTGGGCATGGACTCCGGCACCGGCGTGGCCTTCACCCGCGACCCCGGCAGCGGCGCGCAGGGCGTCTACGGCGACTACCTGCAGAACGCGCAGGGGGAGGACGTCGTCGCCGGCATCCGCAACACCGTGCCGCTGGCCGAGCTGGAGCGGATCGACGAGGGCGCCTACCGCGAGCTCATGGAGACCATGGCCCGGCTGGAGTCGCACTACCGCGACCTGTGCGACATCGAGTTCACCGTCGAGCGCACCAAGCTCTGGATGCTGCAGACCCGCGTGGGCAAACGCACGGCGGCGGCCGCCTTCGTCATCGCGACGCAGCTGGTCGACGAGGGCCTCATCGACATGGACGAGGCCGTCCGGCGGGTGACCGGCGACCAGCTGGCCCAGCTGATGTTCCCGCGGTTCGTCTCCGGCGGGGACGCCACCCAGCTGACGCAGGGCATGAACGCCTCGCCCGGTGCCGCCGTCGGCAGGGCGGTGTTCTCCTCCGAGACCGCCGTCGAGTGGGCGGGGCGCGGCGAGAAGGTGGTGCTGGTCCGCCGGGAGACCAACCCCGACGATCTCGCCGGGATGATCGCCGCCGAGGGCGTGCTGACCAGCCGCGGCGGCAAGACCTCGCACGCGGCCGTCGTCGCCCGCGGGATGGGCAAGACCTGCGTCTGCGGCGCCGAGGAGCTGCAGGTCGACACCGCGGCGACGCGCTTCACCGCGCCGGACGGGACGGTGGTCGGCGAGGGCGACGTCATCTCCATCGACGGCTCCACCGGCCGGGTGTGGCTCGGCGAGGTGCCGGTCGAGCCGTCCTCGGTGGTCCGGTACTTCGAGGGCGAGATCGGCCGGGAGTCACCGGAAGCCGACGGCGGTGCTGATGAGTTGGTGCGCAGCGTGCACCGGATCCTCACGCACGCCGACGCCCGGCGGCGGATGGACGTCCGTACCAACGCCGACACCCCCGAGGACTCCGCCCGCGCCCGGCGGTTCGGCGCGCACGGGGTCGGGCTGTGCCGGACCGAGCACATGTTCCTCGGCGACCGGCGGCAGCTGGTGGAGAAGCTGATCCTCGCCGAGGGGGACGACGAGCGGCAGGCCGCGCTGGACGCGCTGGAGCCGCTGCAGAAGCAGGACTTCCTCGAGATCTTCGAGGCGATGGACGGCCTGCCGGTGACCGTCCGGCTGCTCGACCCGCCGCTGCACGAGTTCCTCCCCGACCTCACCGACCTCTCGGTGCGGGTCGCGGTCGCCGAGGCGGAGGGCCACCGCGACGAGGGGCAGCTGCGGCTGCTGGCCGCCGTCCGCCGGATGCACGAGCAGAACCCGATGCTCGGCCTGCGCGGCGTCCGGCTGGGCCTGGTCGTGCCGGGCCTGTTCGCGATGCAGGTCAGGGCGATCGCCCAGGCGGCGTGCGAGCGGCGGACCGCCGGCGGGGACCCGCGGCCGGAGGTGATGATTCCGCTGGTCGGCGCGGTGCAGGAGCTGGAGGCCATCCGCGAGGAGGCCGAGCGGGTCATCGCCGAGGTGTGCCAGGAGCACCCGGACCTGCGGATCCTGATCGGCACGATGATCGAAGTGCCCCGGGCGGCCCTGACCGCGGAGGAGATCGCCCACTCTGCGGAGTTCTTCTCCTTCGGTACCAACGACCTCACCCAGATGACGTGGGGCTTCTCGCGGGACGACGTCGAGGCGGCGTTCTTCCACGCCTACCTGGACAAGGGCATCTTCGGGGTGTCGCCGTTCGAGTCGATCGACGGGCCCGGCGTCGGCCGGCTGGTGGAGCTCGGCGTCGAGGGCGGCCGGCGGGGCCGCCCGGACCTCAAGCTGGGCGTCTGCGGCGAGCACGGCGGCGACCCGGACTCGGTGCACTTCTTCCACGAGGTCGGGCTGGACTACGTCTCCTGCTCGCCGTTCCGGGTGCCGGTCGCCCGGCTCGAGGCCGGCCGCGCCGCGCTGGGGGCCGAGCGCGCCGGCACTTGAAAGAGGACCCCGGTGCCCCCCGCGCCTCGCACGCTCGACGCGGGCCCCTGCACCGGGGCCTTCGTGGGTGCCGCGTGGTACCCATGACGGGTGGCGGTGCGCGCGGGGAGCCTGGTCGGGAGGGTCGTCGGCGCGCTCGTGATCGCCTTCTTCCTGCTGGTCGCCTCCACGGCGACGGCGATCTGGTGGACGGCGCGGCAGGACTCCCGCCCGGCGTCCGACGCGATCGTGGTGCTCGGGTCGGCGCAGTACAACGGCGTCCCGTCGTCCATCTTCGAGGCGCGGCTGGAGCACGCGATCCGGCTCTACGAGGCCGACGTGGCGCCCGTCATCGTGACGGTGGGCGGCAAGGCCGCCGGTGACCAGTTCACCGAGGCCGAGGCCGGTGCCGCCTACCTCGCCGACGCCGGCATCCCGGCCGACGCACTGCTGCCCGTGCAGCAGGGGGTGGACACCCTGGAGAGCATGCGGGCGGTGGGCACGGCGTTCCAGGAGCGCGGCTGGTCCTCGGCGGTGCTGGTCACCGACCCGTGGCACGCCATGCGCGCCGAGCGGATGGCCGAGGACGCCGGCATCGCCGCCGACAGCTCGCCGACCCGGCAGGGCCCGGCGGTGCAGACCCGTGCCACACAGTTCCGGTACATCCTCCGCGAGACGGCGGCCTACCTGCTCTACCGGGTGACCGGGGAGAGCGTCGCCGGCGCGCCCGGGATCGGTTGAGGGAGGAGGACACCGTGCTCGAACTGGGCAAGGCCGGCTCGGCCGGCACCGAGAAGGGCGTGCTGCCCGTGCTGCGCGACGGCGCCGTCGTGGCCACGCTGCGGGCCTCGACCTGGAAGGAGGCCGCCACGGCCGTCGTCGGCGACCGCGAGTGGCTGCTCACCAAGCGCAAGCGCGAGCTCGTCGCACGCTGGGCGGTCGACCCCGAGGACACCGCCCGGCTGCGGGCCTGGCAGACCTCGTTCTGGAAGGGCACCTGGGAGGCCGACCTGGCGGGGACGCCGGTGCAGGCGGAGGTGGTGTCCCGCTGGACGGGTGGGCAGCGCTACCTCTCGGGCGGGCGGGTGGTCGCCCAGACGGGGACGACGGGCGGCTGGTCGCCGCGCCCGACGCTGACCGCCGACGACTCGATGCCGCTGGACCAGCAGGTCTTCCTGCTGTGGCTGGCCCTGGTGATGAGCCGCCGCGACCAGGCGGCGATCACGGGCGCGACCGTGGCCGCGGTCGGCGGCGCCACGGCGGGGGGCAGCTGATGGCCGGCCGGGGTCGCATCCGGGCGGCCGACATCGCGCTCGTCCGCGAGCGGAGCAAGATCGACGAGGTCATCGGCGAGCACCTGCAGCTCAAGCGCGCCGGCGGCGGTTCGCTCAAGGGCCTCTGCCCCTTCCACGACGAGAAGTCGCCGTCCTTCCACGTCACCCCGAGCCGGGGGCTCTATCACTGTTTCGGCTGCGGGGTGGGCGGCGACGTCATCCGCTTCGTGCAGGAGATCGACCACCTCTCGTTCGGCGAGGCGGTCGAGCTGCTGGCCGGGCGGACCAACGTCGAGCTGCACTACGAGGACGACGGCGGTCGGCCCACCGGTGCGCCCCCCAGGGAGCAGGCCGGCCAGCGTGCCCGGCTGGTCGCGGCCAACACCGCGGCCGCGGCGTTCTACGCCGAGCAGCTCGGCTCGCCGGAGGCGGCGCCCGCGCGGCAGTTCCTCGCCGACCGCGGCTTCGACCGGCAGGTGGCGCTGGACTTCAGCTGCGGCTACGCGCCCGGCGGCTGGGACACGCTGACCCGCCACCTGCGCGGCAAGGGCTTCACCCAGCCGGAGCTGGTGACGGCGGGGCTGGCGAAGGAGTCCTCGCGGGGGACCCTCATCGACCGGTTCCACCGCCGCCTGGTCTGGCCGATCCGCGACATCACCGGCGACGTCATCGGCTTCGGCGCCCGCAAGCTGATGGACGACGACCCCGGGCCCAAGTACCTGAACACCCCGGAGACCCCGCTCTACAAGAAGTCCACCGTCCTCTACGGCGTGGACCGGGCCAAGCGCGACATCGCCCGCCGCCACCAGGCGGTCGTCGTCGAGGGCTACACCGACGTCATGGCCTGCCACCTGGCCGGCGTCACCACCGCGGTGGCCTCGTGCGGCACCGCCTTCGGGGCCGAGCACATCGGCGTCCTCCGGCGGCTGCTGATGGACCAGGACGAGTTCCGCGGCGAGGTCATCTACACCTTCGACGGCGACGCCGCGGGCCAGAACGCGGCGATGAAGACCTTCGCCGAGGACCAGCGCTTCGTCGGGCAGACGTTCGTCGCCGTCGAGCCCGACGGCCGCGACCCGTGCGAACTCCGGCAGGCGCACGGCGACGCCGCCGTCCGGGACCTCGTCGCCCGCCGGACGCCGCTGATCGCCTTCGTGCTGAAGACGACGCTGGCCGGCTACGACCTGGACACCGTCGAGGGCCGGGTCGCTGCACTGGAGAAGACCGTGCCGCTGGTCGCGCAGATCAAGGACCACGCGCTGCGGCCCGCCTACGCCCGCCAGCTCGCCGGGATGATCGGCAACACCGACGAGGCCGAGGTGCTGGAGCGCGTGCGCAGGCTCACCGGCGACGGGCAGGCCTCGCAGCGGCCGCGGGCCGGGACGCCGAAGCGCTCACCGGACGACATCGCGGTCGCCGTCGAGCGGGAGGCCGTGAAGACGGCGCTGCAGGTGCCGGAGCTGGCCGGGCCGTCGTTCGACGCCATCCCGGTCGAGGCCTACACCGACCCCGACTACGCGGCGGTGGCCGCGGCGGTCGCCGGCACCGGGGGAGCGGCGGCCACCCGCGTCACGGGGCCGGCGTGGCTGGACGAGGTCGCGGCGCACTGCACCAGCGAGAGCGCCCGGGCGCAACTGACCGCGCTGGCCGTGGAGCCGCTGCGCTCGTCGCACGAGGCGGACGCCGCCTACGTCGGCGCGGTGCTGGCCCGGCTGGAGGAGATGCACACCGTCCGCCGGGTCGCCGCGCTCAAGGGGAAGCTGCAGCGGATGAACCCGGTCGAGGCCGCCGACGAGTACATGAAGGCGTTCAGCCAGCTCATGGCGCTCGAGCAGCAGGCGATCTCGCTGCGCCAGCGGGCGATGGGCGGGCTGGCCAAGTGACGCTGCTCGACCGGGTGCGGCGCCGGTTCGCCCGCCCGCCGGAGCCCGTGTGCGCCGTCGTCCAGGCCTCGCCCGACCCCGACGAGCGGGTGCTGGCCTGGGGCGTGCTCGTCCGCGACCAGGGCTGGCTGGTGGCGACGTCCCAGGGGCTGCGCCGCGTGCCGGCCGGGCTGCCGCTCGCCGAGGCCGGGCAGGCCGACGTCCTCCCGTGGCACGAGGTCGCGTCCGCCCGCTGGACGGCGACCGGCGACGGCGGCGGCCGTTTCGAGGTCATCGCCCTGACCGAGGTCGAACCCGGCGTGCAGGCGCGGCTGCCCGCCGACCGGCACGCGCTCGACGACGCGGGCGACCTGCCGGCGGTCGTCCGCCGCCGGGTGGACCAGACCGTGGTCGCCAGCCGCCGGGCCCCCCTGCCCGGCCGGGGCGAGGTCGTGCTGGTGGCGCGGCGGGTGCCCGGTCAGGCGGCGCGGGAGTGGACCGTGGTGTTCGACGACGACGCCGACCGCAGCGACCCCGTCGCGCGCGAGGCGGCGCGACAGAAGCTCGCCGAGGCCGTCGCCGCCGACCAGGTGGTCTGAACCGCCGCCGTCAGGGGATCGGCGTGGTGCTGGCAGGGGGGATCGTGCCCGGCGTGCTGGCCGGTGCCACCGTGCTCGCCGGTGCCGCTGCCGTGCCGGTCGTGCTCGCCGGGGTGGGTCGCGGGCCGCCCGAGGTGTCCTGGCCCATCCGGCTCTTCACCGAGTTGACCACCGCGTCGGCGCGGGCCTGGGCCATCCCCGCCACACCCTGCAGCTGCGGGTTGTCCTTGGCGTTGTCCCACGCCTTGCGGATCTGCTCGTAGCGCTCGCGCCCGGCCTTGGCGCCGAGCACGTACCCGGCACCGAAGCCGGCGAGGAAGGACAGCTTCGCCACGGGGGACCTCCTGAGTGATCGAGAGAGCGGGCGATCACGGTAACCGGGACCAGCGGTGGCGCGCGACGTGAGAGGCCCTCCGCGGTGCGGGAGACGGCGTCGGGTACCCTTGCCGAGGCGCGCGGGTCCGTCCCGCCGGTCCCCCGTAGCTCAATTGGCAGAGCATGCGACTGTTAATCGCAGGGTTATTGGTTCGAGTCCAATCGGGGGAGCACCACCGCAGGTCGGGGCGACGTCGAGACGGTCGCCGACGATGCGGTCCCTCCCCCTCGCGCCGGTGACGCCCGGCCGGCCGACCACGCTGCTGATGGCGCCTCCATCTCTCGTGCGCCGGGTCGCCGGCGGCGGATCTGCTTGACCCTCGTGCGTCGTCCCGGACAGAGTGCGAGCCGCCCGCTGGTGGCTCGGCAGCTGGACTGCCTCGCCGGCCCGTCTCCCGAGGAGTCGACATGTCCCGTTCCGACGTCCCGAGCTTCGACTACGTCGTCGTGGGCGCCGGCACTGCCGGCTGTGTCCTGGCCCGGCGGCTGCTGGACGCCACCGACGGGACCGTGCTGGTCGTCGAGGCCGGCGGGCCTCCCGATGGGCTGCCGACCGTGGCCGACCCGACCCGCTGGGTCGAGAACATCGGCGCCGCCCACGACTGGGGCTACGTGTACACGCCGACCGAGCACACGGCGGGCCGCAGCCTCTTCCTGTCCCGCGGGCGCGTCCTCGGTGGGTCGGGCAGCACCAACGCCCTCGTGTGGGTGCGCGGGCAGCGGCGGGACTTCGACGGGTGGGCCGCTGCCGGGAACACCGGCTGGGACTACGAGTCGGTGCTGCCCTACTTCCGGCGCAGCGAGGACTGGCAGGGCGGCGCCTCGACCTACCGCGGTGCGGGAGGACCGGTTCGCCTCGAGCGGTCCGGGGCCGAGCACCCGGTCGCGTCGGCGCTGATCGAGTCGGCCCTCTCCTACGGGATGCCCTACCTCGACGACGTCAACGTGCCGGAGCCGGTGGGTGTCGGCCCCATCAACATGGCCGCCGTGGGCGGACGGCGGACCAGCACGTGGACGGGGCACCTCGAGCCGGTCCTGGGCTCGGACCGCCTCACCCTGCTCACCGGAGCGGAGGTCACCCGGCTGCACCTGGCCGGCTCGCGGTGCACCGGTGTGGAGTTCGTCCAGGACGGCCGCACGACGCAGGTGACGGCGACCCGCGAGGTGGTGCTCAGCGCGGGCGCGATCAACAGTCCCAAGCTGTTGCTGACCTCCGGGATCGGGCCCGCCGACCAGTTGCGATCGGTGGGTGTCGAGGTCCGGCACGACCTCCCCGGCGTCGGCGCCAACCTGCAGGAGCACCCCATCGTGGCGGGGCTCTGCTTCGCGGCGGCCGAGCCCCTGCCGCCGTTCCAGGACAACCTCGAGGGCAGCGCGGCGTTCTGGCGCAGCGACCCGGCCCTGCCGGTTCCCGACCTGCAGTTCGTCTCGGTCCAGATCCCCTACGTCTCGCCCGAGATCGCCGCCCGCTACCCGGTGCCGCCGAACGCGTTCGTCCTCGCGCCCGGGCTCATGGTCGTCCGCAGCCGCGGTTCCCTCCGCCTGACCGGCGCAGCCCCGGACGCCGCCCTGGACATCCAGCCCAACCTGCTCGCCGATCCGGCCGACGTCGCGGCCCTCGTGCGCGGCGTCGAGATCGGCCTGGAGCTGGCGGCGCAGCCGGCCTTCAGCAAGCTGATCGGTGCGTGGGTCGCCCCGGACCGGCCGCTGGACGCCGCCGGCGCCGAGGACTTCGTTCGACACGCGGCGATGCCCTACTTCCACCCGGTGGGAACCTGTGCCATGGGCGTCGACGAGGCCGCGGTCGTCGACCCCGAGCTGCGGGTGCGCGGGCTCGAGGGACTCCGCATCGCCGATGCCTCGGTCATGCCGACCATCACCTCGGCCAACACGAACGCCACGACCGCGATGATCGCCGAGCGGGCGGCGGACCTGATCGCGGCCGGCTGACCGGGGTGCCCGGCACGGGAGGAGAACGGTGCGCCACCAGCTGACCGTGAACGGGGAGCTCGTCGACGTCGAGGTCGCCGGCCTCGAGCCGCTGAGCACGGTGCTGCGCGGGCAGCTCGGCCTGACCGCCACCAAGGTGGCCTGCGGACGGGGGGAGTGCGGCGCCTGCACGGTGCTCGTCGACGGCGGGGTCCGGATGTCGTGCACGACGCCGGCCGCGCTCGTCCGGGGTGCTGTCTGGACCAGCGAGGGCCTGGCCGACCAGACCCGCGACCTGCGCGCGGAGTTCGCCGACCGCGGCGCCTTCCAGTGCGGCTTCTGCACGCCCGGGCAGGTCGTCTCGGCGCAGGCGCTGCTGCGCGAGGGGCTGCCCGCGGACGACGTCGAGCGGCGGCGGCACGTGCGCCACCGGCTCTCCGGCAACATCTGCCGCTGCACCGGCTACCAGGCCATCGTCGACGCCGTCTGCGCGGTCGCGGACCGGCGTGCCACGGAGCCGGCGTGAGCGTCGGCGAGCGGGTCCGGCCGCTGGACTGGGAGGCCCGCAGTCTCGGCACCCTCCGCTACACCGCCGACCTCACCGGGGAGCACCTGCACGCGGCGGTGCTGCGCTCGCCGCACCCGTACGCCGAGATCCGCTCGATCGACGTCCGGCCGGCGCTGCGGATGCCCGGGGTGCACGCCGTGATCACCGCTGCGGACTTCCCACCCGGCGTCACGTACCTCCACCGGGGCGCGCCACTGTCCGACCGCCCGCCCCTGGCCTCCGGCGTCGTCCGGCACGTCGGGCAGGAGGTCGCCGCCGTCGCGGCCGACACCCTTGAACTGGCGCGCGCCGCCTGCGCCGCGATCCGGGTGCGCTACCGGGTGCGCCGCGCGCCGGTGACCGTGCGCGAGGCCCGCGCCCCGGACGCGCGGCGCCTGCACGAGCGCACGACCGACGAGCCGAACGTCTCGATGCTGCTCGACGTCGAGTGGGGCGACGTCGCGGCCGGCCGCGCCGCGGCCACCGTGTCGACCACCGGCAGCTTCGTCTACCCGAGCCTGTCGCACGCCGTCATGGAACCCAACACGACCCTGGCGTCCTGGCAGGACGGCCGGGTCGAGCTGTGGACGTCGACCCAGGCGCCGTGGTTCATCCAGAAGGAGGTCAGCCACCTCCTCGGCATCCCGCACGACGACGTCGTCCTCCGCGAGGTGGCGGTCGGTGGCGGCTTCGGCTCCAAGTCGAAGATCTCCGAGCACGAGGTGCTCGCCGCGGCCCTGTCCCGCGCGGCGGGCCGGCCGGTCCTCCTCGAGCAGTCACGCGAGGAGGAGTTCGCCAGCAACAAGCCGCGGCACCGCTTCGAGACGACCCTGACGACGCACGCCGACGCGAACGGCGTCCTCCGCGCGCTCGAGGCCGATGTCACCGTCGACAACGGGTCCTACAACCACATGGGGACGTCGGTGATGCGCGTCGGCGTCATCACGCTCGGCTCGATGTACCGGCCCGACGGCGTCCGCTTCACCGCGCGGCTGGTCGACACCGCCACCCAGCCCGGCGGCCAGTTCCGCGGCTACGGCACCCCGCAGGTGTCGCTGGCCATGGAGAGCCAGGTCGACGAGATCGCCGAGCGGCTCGGCATCGATCCGCTGGAGCTGCGGTTGCGCAACCTGCCCGACGAGCACACCACCACCCTCTGCGGCTACGAGGTCGGCACGAACCGGCTGGGCGACTGCCTGCTCGCCGTCCGCGACGCGATCGGGTGGACGGCGCTCAAGACCGAGCGGCGGCCCGGCCGCGGAGTCGGTGTCGCGGCCGGCTCGCACGGGTCGGGTGCCTACGCCTACGAGTTCGCCAACCGCGCCGACGCCGCGATCGACCTGTTCGACGACGGCCGGGTGCGGGTGCGCTACGGCGGCGCCGACGCCGGCACGGGCCAGAGCACGATCCTCGCCCAGGTGGCCACCGAGGAGCTCGGTGTCCCGCTCGACCGGGTCGAGGTCTTGTCCATGGACAGCGACCGCACGCCGTTCGAGCTCGGCGCGTGGTCGTCCCGCGGCACCCACATGACCGGCTCCTCCGTCGGGCAGACCGCGCGGGAGCTGGCCGCGCAGGTGCTGGCCCTGGGGGCCGCCAAGCTCGGCACGACGGACGTCGCGCTCCGGGACGGCGCCGTGGTCTCCGACCAGGGGTCGGTCGCGCTCGCCGACCTGGTCCGCCTGTCCCCGGACACCCGCGACGGCGTCTGGTCGCACGAGTCGAGCTACCTGCTGGACGGCACCGAGCCGCTGTCGCCGGCGAAGAGCACGGCCAACCTCTCCCCGTCCTACGCCTTCGCGGCGCACGCCGCGGTGGTCGACGTCGACCGGCGCACCGGCGAGGTCTCCGTGGTCGACTACGTGGCCGCGCACGACGTCGGCCGGGCGATCAACCCGACGATGGTCGAAGGGCAGATCGTCGGCGGCGCCGTCATGGGCCTGGGGGGCGCGCTCGGCGAGGAGACCATCCGGCAGGACGGCCGGGTGGTCAACACCAGCTACCTGCACTACGCGATGCCGCGTTCGGCCGACGTGCCCTCGGTGCGGCCGATCATCGTGGGCAACGTCGAGCCGGCCGGCCCGTACGGGGCCAAGGCGGTGGGGGAGATGTCGATCATCCCGCCGGGTGCGGCGGTCGCCAACGCGGTGTACGACGCGGTCGGGGTGCGGATCCGCTCGCTGCCGATCACGCCCGACAAGGTGCTGACCGCGCTCGCCGAGCAGGAGGGGCGCCGGCGGCGGTTGCACCTCTGGCGGCGGCCGTCGACCTGGTGGGTGACGGCGATGCGGGCGCTCTACCCGCGGGGGCTGCACGCGGGACTGCACCGCTGGGGCACCAGGATCGGCCGTGGCGTGGTCCCGGTCGGCGTCCCCGTCCCGCCGGAGGTGGTCGTGCCGACCCGGCTCGACGGCGCGGTCGCCGCGGTCGCCGGCGGCGGGGTGCCCGTGGGCGGTGCCTCCGACGTCGTCGTCGAACGCCGCCGCCAGCCTCGCCCGGCGCCGGTCCTGGTGGCGCTGACCGGCGTGCCGACACTGCGGGCACTCCGCCGCGACGAGGACGGCGACCTCCACGTCGGCGCCGCGGTGACCCTGGCGGAGCTCGCCGCCGCGGCCCGCGAGCACGGCGTCCCCGCGCTGGCCGACGCGGTGGAGACCATCGCCTCGCCCCAGATCCGCAACGCCGCGACCGTGGCCGGCAACCTCGTGCAGGAGAAGCGCTGCTGGTTCTTCCGCAACGGCTTCCCCTGCTACAAGCGCAACGGGGTCACCTCGCCCTGCTACGCCGTCGAGGGTGACCACCGTTTCCAGCACGCGGCGATCGGCGGGCACCGCTGCCAGGCCGTGACGCCGTCCGACCTGGGCACCGTGCTGCTCGGCCTCGACGCCACCGTCGTGGTCGCGCACGGAGCACGGCGCTCACTGGTGCCGATGGCCGAGTTCTACACCGGACCCGGCGAGACCTGCCTGCGCGAGGGCGAGCTGGTCACCGAGGTCGTCGTCCCCGCGGCCGCGCTGGCCCGCACGTCCCGGTTCGAGAAGCTCGCGCTCTACACCGGCGACTTCGCCACCGCCGCAGCAACGCTCTCCGTGGCCCGGGACGGCGCCGGGACGTGGACCGACGTCCGCGTGGTGCTCGGCGCGATGGCGCCGACGCCGATCCGGCTGCCCCGTGCCGAGCGGGCGCTGACCGGACGGGCGCCGTCGGTCGCCGAGGTCCGGGCCGCGGTCGACCGCGCGCTGGACCGGATCGGGCACCCGCTGCCGCGCAACGGGTGGAAGCTCGACGCGGCCGCGGGGCTCGTCGAGCGGGCGGCCGACCGGCTGCTCGCCGGGTGAGGGCCTGACCGCAGGGGGAACCGCCGGCACCCGCGCCTCGCGTCAGGGATCCTGTCCGGGTGCCTGCCGTCCGTCGCCTCCCCTCCCGAGCCGCGCTCCTCACCGAGCCGCCGCGCGCCGGCCTGGACGTCGCCGCCCTCGCCGCCACGTGGCCGTTGTTCGCAGCCGCCCGCCGCGGTGACGGCCACCCGGTCCTGGTCCTCCCCGGGCTGATGACCGGCGATCCCGCCACCCTGGTGCTCCGGACCGTGCTCCGCGCCCTCGGACACCACGTGTCGGGCTGGGACCTGGGCCTCAACCGCGGCCCGACGAGCCGCGTCGTCGATGCGTTGCGCGCCCACCTCGACCGGCTGCACCGGACCTCGGGACGGCGGGTCAGCCTGGTCGGCTGGAGTCTGGGCGGGCGCTACGCGCAGGAACTGGCCCGGGCCGCGCCGGGCAGCGTCCGCGGACTGGTCACCCTCGGGACGCCGGTCGGGCGAGGGGCACCGTGGGTGCGCACGGCCTCGGGGGTCGTGGACCGCGGAACCCGACGCCTCCGCGGGGCTGCCGGGCTGCCCCGGCCCTGGGCCGAGCGCGGCGCCCTGCGGGTGCCCGCGACGTCGGTCTACACCCGGGCCGACGGGATCGTGCACTGGTCGTCGTGCCGGTACGAGATCCGCCCGAGGCGGGAGAACGTGGAGGTGCGCGGGAGCCACCTCGGCCTGGCCTGCAACCCAGCGGTGCTGTGGCTGCTGGCCGACCGGCTGGCGATGGCCGAGGGCACCTGGACACCGTTCCGCCCCCCGCTCGGACTCCGGGTGCTCTTCCCGCGCAGCCGCTGACACCGGGAGGCGCGCACTCTCCGCCCCGGCACCGTGGCTCTCTGTCGCTGTTCCCTCGCATTGGGGGTTGGGCGAAACCGGAGGTGCTCCGTCACGATGGCTGCTCAGGGGCATGGAGGAGTGGAACGTGCTGGAGCAGCGACACCCGGTCGGGGCCACGCGTCGGCGCCGGTTCGCCATCGTCGGCCCGGCGTTCGTGGCCGCCATCGCCTACGTCGACCCCGGCAACTTCGCGACCAACTTCTCGGCCGGCGCCGAGTACGGCTATCTGCTCCTCTGGGTCATCGTCCTGGCCAACCTCATGGCGATGTTCGTGCAGAGCCTGTCGGCCAAGCTCGGGCTGGCCACCGGGATGTCCCTGCCGCGGCACTGCCGGCAGCAGTACCCCCGGCCGGTCGTCTGGGGGCTGTGGGCCCAGGCCGAGCTGGTGGCGATCGCGACCGACCTCGCCGAGATCGTCGGCGGTGCGATCGCGCTGCACCTCATCTTCGGGATGGACCTGTTCGTCGGCGGGTTGGTCACCGGGGCCTGGGCGTTCCTCCTGCTCGCCCTCCAGGCCCCGGGGGACCGGCGCTACATCCACGCGGTGACCGCGTATCTCGGCCTGATCGTCTTCGCGTTCCTGCTGCTCGTCCTGACCGCGGACATCGACGCCTCCGCCGCGGTCAGCGGGCTGGTGCCCCGGATCGACGACCAGGGCAGCCTGTTGCTGGCCGCGGGGATCCTCGGCGCCACCGTGATGCCGCACGCCATCTACCTGCACTCGGCGCTGGTGACCGACTCGCCGGAGGCCCACACGGTGACGCAGCGGGTGAAGGCGCTGCGGGCACAGCGGATCGACGTCACGGTGGCGATGACCCTGGCCGGGCTGGTGAACGTGGCGATGCTGCTGGTCGCGGCCGCCCTGTTCGCCGGCACGTCGCTCGGCGACAACGCGCTGGAGGGCGCGTACGAGGGGTTCGGCCCCTTCAGCGCGGCCGCGCTGCTGTTCGCCGTGGCCCTGCTCGTGTCGGGTTTCGCCTCCTCGAGCGTCGGCACCTACGCCGGCCAGGTCATCATGGACGGCTTCCTGCGGCGCCGGATCCCGCTGTTCCTCCGCCGGGCGCTCACCATGCTCCCCGCGCTGGTGGTCCTGGCGCTCGGCGTCGACCCCACCTGGGCGCTGGTCGTGTCGCAGGTGGTGCTGTCCTTCGGGATCCCGTTCGCGCTCGTGCCGCTGCTGATGCTGACCCGGCGCCCGGACGTCATGGGAGAACTGGTCAACCGGCGCCGGACGACCGTGGTCGCCGGTCTGGTCACCATCGTGATCCTGACCCTGAACGCGGTGCTGCTGGTCCTGCTGTTGTCGTAGGGGTGCCGCCGGCGGCTGGGACCGGTGTCGCCCGACGTCGTGGCGGCTCGCCGCCGTCGGTGCGTCCTCACCCCTGCGGGTGACGGTGGGGTCACTCCACTTCCGAGTCCGGCGTCTCGGGCCGATCACCTGATCGTGGAGAGGTCCGGACAGGCGACGACCGCACAGCGGCGTCCCGTCCTCGCGGTGTACCTGACCATCGGTCTGGCGGCTCTGTTCGCCACCGGCGTCGGGGATCGCCCCGACGGCGCGGTGTGGGACAGGACCTACGACGTCGTCCTGTACAACCTGCCCTACCTGGCCGCTGCCGCGGCCTGCGTCGCGGCCGCGCGCCGGGTGCGGGCCGAGCGGATCGCCTGGGCGGGTCTGGGTGTGGCCCTGACGTTGAGCGCGATCGGCAACGCCCTGCGCGTGCTCGCCGCCGGCGTCGAGGGCACCGGCCCCTCGTCCGCGCTGGCCGACCTGTTCTCCCTGGCCGGCTACCTGACCATCTACGTCCACGTCGTCGGCCTCATCCGGGCCCGCGTGCCGCGCTTCCACTCCTCCATGTGGCTCGACGGGGTCGTGGGCGCCTTCGGCACCCTGGCCGCCGGCGTGGGCTTCCTGCTCGGCCCCTACCTGTACCCCGGCCCCGGCGAGCGGGCGGTGGGCGCCATCGAGCTGGTCGGCCCGGTGACCAGCGTGCTGCTGCTGGCCACCCTCGCGGCCGTCGGCTCGATCCTCGGCGTCCGCCTGGACCGCACCCTGCTCACCGTGACCCTCGGGCTGTGCTGCATGTGCGCCGCGGACATGATCCTGTTCACCCTCAAGGTCCGCGGCGCCTACGTCGACGGCGGGCCCCTGGAGCTGGGCTGGCTCGCGGGCATCGTCTGCGCCGCCGTCGCGGCCTCCGGGGCGCGCAACCGGCGCGCGCCGGTCAACCGCAACGGCGGCTCGCGGATCGGCTGGCGACTGCTCGCCGTGCCGCTGGCCTGCATCGTGGCCAGCCTCGTCGTCCTCGGCTCGGGGTGGACCCACCCGATGCCGCCGGTCTCGGCCTGGTTCGCCATCCTCTGCGTGCTCGCCGGGATCGCCCGCATCGCCGTGACCTTCCGGGAGGTGCGTGCCTTCAACGAGGTCAAGCAGGAGGCCCGCACCGACGAGCTCACCGGCCTGGCCAACCGCCGCGCCCTGATCGAGCGCGCCCAGGAGATGGTCGACGCGTCCAGCGCCGGCCGCCCCGGTGCCCTGCTGCTGCTCGACCTCGACGGGTTCAAGGAGGTCAACGACAGCCTGGGCCACGCCGCCGGCGACGACCTGTTGCGGCAGGTGGGGCCGCGGCTGCAGCGCGCCCTGCGCGGCGACGACGTCCTCGCCCGCCTCGGCGGTGACGAGTTCGCCGTCCTGCTGCCCGACACCACGGCGCCCCAGGCGCAGCTCCTCGCCGAGCGGCTGCGCGACCTGCTGCTCGAGCCCTTCACCGTGGGCGGCACGCGGCTGCACGTCGGCGTGAGTGTCGGCGTCGCGACCATCCCGGTGCCGGCGACCGGCGTCGAGGACCTCCTGCACTGCGCCGACATCGCCATGTACACCGCCAAGAGCGCCCGGGGCGGCGTGCAGCTGTACGTCCCGGACCCGATCACGGGCAAGCCGGGCGGCGACCGCCTCCGCACCATGGAGGAGCTGCGGACCGCCCTCCACGAGGGCCAGATGGCCGTCCACCTCCAGCCGCAGCTGGACCTGCGGGACGGCGGCGTCTCCGGCGCGGAGGCCCTGGTCCGCTGGAACCACCCGACCCGCGGGCTGCTCGCCCCCGGCGAGTTCCTCCAGGCCGCCGAGCAGGCGGGGCTGCTGCGCACGCTCACCGACACCGTGCTCGAGCTGGCCCTCGAGGCGGCCGGTCGGTGGTGGGGCGAGCACCGCGTCCCGGTCTCGGTCAACCTGTCGGCCGCCAACGTGACCGACCTCGACCTGCCGCAGAAGGTCGTCGCCGCGCTGAACCGCCACGGGCTGCCGGCGCAGGTGCTCACCCTCGAGCTGGTCGAGGACACCCTCATGGCCGACCCCGAGCGGGGCCGCGCCGTGCTGGGCAGCCTGCGTCGCATCGGCGTCCGGACGTCGATCGACGACTACGGCACCGGCTACAGCTCGCTGGCCTACCTGCGGACCCTGCCGGCCGACGAGCTCAAGCTGGACCGCAGCCTCACGGCGGACGTCGATCGCGACCCGCGCGCCGCGTCGATCGTGCAGCACACCGTCGCGCTCGCCCACGACCTGGGCCTCAGCCTCGTGGCCGAGGGGGTGGAGACGGTCTCGACCAGCGCCGCGCTCGCCCAGCTGGGCTGCGACGTCGCCCAGGGCTACGCGATCGCCCACCCGATGCCGGTCGACGCCTTCCTCGCCTGGCTCGAGGCCGCCGACTCGGCGCTGCTCGACGCGACCCTGCTCCCGCAGCTGAGCCGGGAGGGCGCTGCCGACTGACGCCGACACGCGGCGTCGTGCAGCGCTTTCCGCTGTCACTCGGACACGATGGGTGTGTGTGCCCTCCTCCTGCTGCCAGTGAACTGCTCCGTCCCCGCCTCCTCGGGGACACCCTCATCCCGCCGCAGGGCGCCGCCGAGCACTGGCGTGACCTCGCGCCGGGCATCGTTCGCCAGCGCTTGGTGATCGAGGGCATCCCGGCCCGCCCGATCGGCGACGAGCAGATCCGGCGCTACCTGTCGGCGCTGTCCCGCGAGGTCGACATGGTGCAGCTCCTCGAGCCGGTGACGCACCGCTCGGACCTCTACGGCTGGGCCGGCTGGATCCACTGGGAGACGTCGGGCGCGCACTTCTACGCCTGGGAGCAGCCGCAGCTGTTCTTCTCGGTGGACCTGTACACGTGCAAGGCCTTCGACGTCGACACCGCCGTGTCCTTCACCCGCCGGTTCCTCGACGCGGGCACCGTCGTCGCCAAGTCCTTCTGACGTGCCCGTCCGCCTGCTGGTCGCGCACACCCCCGCCGAGCGGGACGCCGCACGCACGGTCGAGGGGCGGGTCTTCCTCCAGGCCTTCGGCAACACGCCGGAGGTGATGGAGCAGGAGTACGGCCCGTTCGAGGCGCGGTCCCGCTTCGTCGTGGTGCTGGACGAGGACTCCGGGACCGCCCTGGGCGCCGCCCGGCTGATCCTCCCGGACCCCTCGGCCGGCCCGGTGAAGACGCTGGCCGACGTCGCCGGCGATCCCTGGCGCGTCGACGTCGCGGACGCCCTCGGACGGGCGGGGCTCACCGGCGGGCCGGTGTGGGACGTGGCGAGCCTGGCCGTGGACCGGCGGTTCCGCAGCGGTGCCGGCGGCGCCGAGCTCACCCTGGCCCTCTGTCACGGCATCCTCGAGCACCCGCGGATCTGCGGCGCCGAGGGGCTGGTCACCGTCCTGGACGACAAGGTGCTCCGGCTGCTGCGGGTCATGGGGGTGCCGTGGGCTCCGCTGCCCGGTGCGGCGTCGCGGCCCTACCTGGGGTCGCCGGCCAGCACGCCGTGCGTCATGCGCGTCGACGCCGTGGGGGAGAGCATCCGCGCCCGCCGGCCCGACGTCGCCCCGGCCGTGGTGGACGGCGTCTTCGGCTCGATCCACCTCGACCCGGCGGACCTGGCGCCCGGCCGCGGCGCCCTCCTCCCGGAGGTCGACCCACTGGTCCCGCCGGGGCACCCGCTCGTGCCGACCGCCTGAGCGGCCCGGCCCCGCGAGCGGCGCCGCCCCTCAGTCGCGGTGGCCGTCGACGCCGGGCAGGTCCAGGCGGCGCACGCGCGCGGGGTCGGCGACGACGTCGATCTCGGCGATCCGGTCCTCCTCGGTGACGGTGAAGCCCATGACGGCGAACGGTCGGCCGTGTGGCCCGAGCACGGCGCCCGCCGACCCGTTCACCAGCACCGGCCGGGCCGTCCGGGCGGGTCCGGAGAAGTCGAGGGCGCGTGCGGCCACCGCCCGGGCTCCGCGGACCTCCCGCGGCGCTCCCGGAGGGACCTCGCGGTCGGCTCGGAGCACGACGGTGGGGTCGAGCACGGCCAGCAGCGCGTCGAAGTCGCCGTCGCGCGACGCGGCGAGGAACGCGCTCACCACCCGGCGCTGGCCGGCCCGGTCCGCCGCCGGGACGGGCGCACCCCGGACGCGCCGGCGCGCCCGGCTCGCGAGCTGGCGAGCCGCCGCGGGCGACCGCTCCACGATCGGGGCGATCTCGTCGAACGGGACGGCGAACACGTCGTGCAGGACGAAGGCCAGCCGCTCGGGCGGAGCCAGCTCGTCGAGCACGACGAGCAACGCGAGTCCGACCGAGTCGGCCAGGAGCGCCTCGGACTCGGGATCGGTCCCGTCGTCGCGGGCGACGACGGGCTCGGGCAGGTGCGGGCCGAGCGGCTCCTCGCGGCGATGCCGGCGCGAGCGCAGCGCGTCCAGCGAGATCCGGGCGACGACGGTCGTCAGCCAGCCCCGGAGGTCGTCGACGCCGCGGACGTCCGAGCGGCTGAGCCGCAGCCA
This sequence comes from Geodermatophilus sp. CPCC 206100, assembly GCF_048569675.1. NCBI lineage: Bacteria > Bacillati > Actinomycetota > Actinomycetes > Geodermatophilales > Geodermatophilaceae > Geodermatophilus > Geodermatophilus sp. CPCC 206100. The sequence goes on along the minus strand of NZ_JAQISV010000008.1, from coordinate 156,672 downwards.
CGCCTCCTGCACCGCGTCGTCGGCCTCGCTCGGGGAGCCGAGCATCCGGTAGGCGACCGCGCGGAGGTGCTGCCGGTGCTCCCCGAAGCGGTTCACGAGCTCCTCGGACTCGTCCACCACCACCTCGCCTCCCCCGTGCGACTCGGTCCCCACGGAGAGGAGACGCCGCCACCGCGACGGATGTGACAGCGGTGCGGGACCGCGGCGCGACCGGGCCGGTCACATCCGCCCGACGGCCACCGTCCTCCAGTCGACCGTTCGTGCGGAGGAGGGCACCGATGGATCGTTCCCGCGCCACGTCGACCTGGCGTCCCGAGGGACCGCGCGCCTCGAGCGCAGGGGGCCGGCCCGCTGCCGGCAGCGGACGGGCCGAGCGGTGAGTGCCGCCGCGGTCGCGGTCGTCGTCGTCACCGCGCTGGTCAACGCCGCGGTGGCCGTCGGCGATCTGGTGCGTGCGCAGTTCGTGCTGGCCACCGCCGCCGATGTCCGCGTGCCGACCTCGTGGCTACCCGCCCTGGGAGCGGCGAAGATGGCGGGCGCCGCAGGACTGGTCCTCGGGCTGCTGGGGGTGCGGCTCATCGGCATCGCCGCCGCGGTCGGGCTCACGCTGTTCTTCGTCTGCGCGATCGGCCGCCACGTGCAGACCGGCGTCCTGCGCAGCACCCCGTTCCCGGGGGCCTTCCTCCTGCTGGCCGTGGCCTCCCTGCTGGTCCTCGTCGACAGCTGACGACCGCCGCCGCGGGGCGGCGCGGCGAGAGTCGGACTCCCACCCCGAGCCCGGTTGACGGCGCACGCCCGCGCGGCCAGAGTATGACGTGCGACACTAGTTCGGACGCGGACGAACGACGGCTCGTCCAGGCTGGCGGGCACGGGGCGACATCGTCCGGGCGGCTCGTCACCGGGGGTGCCCGTCCCGATCCGCGGCCCGTGGTGCGCGTCGAGTCCAACGGCGAAAGGACACTCCCACGTGACGACCCTCTCCAGGGCGGACAGCCTGCGCGCGGTCAGCCACCCGGTCTACAGCGACCGGAAGCTGCGGCTGGGCACGTTCTCGACCAACGTCAGTGGCGGCTGCACCATGACCACCATCGACGGCGTGCTGACCGCGGACTGGGACAGCACCAGGACCCTCGGCCTCCTGGCCGACGAGATGGACTTCGAGGCCATCGTGCCGGTGGGCCGCTGGCGGGGCTTCGGCGGCCAGACGGACTTCAACGGCTCCGGCTTCGAGTCCTTCACCTGGGCGGCGGGCATCGGCGCGGTGACGTCACGCTCGGGTGTGTTCGCGACCTCGCACGTCCCGACCATCCACCCGGTCATGGCGGCGAAGCAGGCCGCCACGATCGACCACATCACCTCGGGACGCTTCGCGCTCAACGTCGTGACCGGCTGGAACACCCCCGAGATCGAGATGTTCGGGGCGCCGCTGCTCGACCACGACCTGCGCTACGAGGTCGCCGTCGAGTGGCTGGACATCATCAAGCGGCTCTGGACCGAGGACGAGCCGTTCAGCCTCGAGGGTCGCTTCTTCACGGTGAAGGACGCCAGCCTCTCCCCGCACCCGGTGCAGCGGCCGCACCCCGTCGTCATGAACGCCGGGGGGTCCCCGGCCGGCATGCACTTCGGGGCCAAGCACTGCGACGTCACCTTCATCACGCCCGGAGGCATCACCGAGCCCGCGGCCATGGCCGAGAAGGTCGCCCACTTCAAGCGCCTGGCCCGGGAGGAGTACGGCCGCGAGCTGCTCGTCTGGACCATCGCCTACATCGTCCAGGGCGAGACGGAGAAGGCGGCGAACGACTACTACGACCTCTACGTGAACCAGAAGGGGGACTGGGAGGCGGTCTCCAACCTGGTCGCCACGCTGGGGATGAACTCCGGGTCGCACCCCCCGGAGACGATCGAGGCGACCAAGCGGCACTTCGTCGCCGGATGGGGCGGCTACCCCCTCATCGGGACCAAGGAGATGGTGGTCGACCAGCTCGCGGCGCTCGCCGGGACGGGGCTGGACGGCGTGCTGCTGTCGTGGCCCCGCTACATCCAGGACATGCAGACCTTCCAGAAGGAGACCCACCCCTTGCTCGTGGAAGCCGGGCTGCGATGAGCGCCCTCTCCGAGACCGACAACTGGGCCCGCGTCGAGGAGCTGCTGGCCCAGGACTGGCGGCTGCTCGTCGACGGCGAGCTGGTCCCCGCCACGGGCGGGCGGACCTACGAGGTCACCAGCCCGGTGAACGGGCAGCGGATCGCGTCGGTGCCCGACGCCGACGCCGCCCAGGTCGAGGCCGCGGTGCGGGCGGCCGCGGCGGCCTTCCCGGAGTGGCGGGCGACCGACCCGATGGACCGGGCCAGCCTCGTCCTCCGGATGGCGGACGTGGTCGAGGCCCACATCGAGGACCTGGCGCTGCTCGACGCGGTGGACGGCGGGGCGCCGATGGCGGTCATGGCCGGCGACGTCCAGCTGGCCGCGGCGTACTGCCGCTACTTCGCCGGCCTGGCGCTGGAGATGAAGGGCTACTCGCTGCCCTCGACCAGCGGAGCGCACTTCACCGTGCGCCAGCCCTACGGCGTGGTCGCCCGGATCATCCCGTTCAACCACCCGATCCTGTTCGCGGTCAAGACGCTGGCCACCCCGCTGATCGCGGGCAACTGCGTCGTCCTCAAGCCGGCCGAGGTGACCCCGCTGTCGGCGCTGCACCTGGCGCGGCTGCTCCAGGACGTCTTCCCGCCGGGCGTGGTGCAGATCGTGCTGGGCAACGGCCCCGAGGTGCCCCGCGCGCTCGTGCGGAGCCCGCTGGTCCACCGCATCGGGTTCACGGGCAGCGTGCCGACCGGGCAGCACATCCTCCGCGACGCCGCCGACAGCGGGGTCAAGGAGGTCAGCCTCGAGCTCGGCGGGAAGAACGCCCTGGTGGCCTATCCCGACGCCGACCCCGAGGAGGTGGCCGCCGGCGCGGTCCAGGGGATGAACTTCACCTGGTCGGGCCAGTCCTGCGGGTCGACCTCGCGGCTGGTCGTGCACGAGTCGATCGCCGACCAGGTCGTGGCGGGGATCCAGCGGATCCTCGACAAGCGCACCATCGGGTCCCCGCTCGACCCGACGATCGACCAGGGGCCGCTGGTGAGCGAGCAGCACTACCGGCGGGTCCTCGGGCACATCGCGACCGCGGTGGACGAGGGGGCGGTCGTGGTCACCGGGGGAGGCCGCCCCGAGCACCTCGACCGGGGGTACTACGTGGCACCCACCGTCCTCGACGGGATCGGCCCGGAGTCCACCGTGGCCCAGCAGGAGATCTTCGGCCCGGTCCTGTCGGTGATCCGGTGGACCGACCAGGACGACCCGGTGGCCATCGCGAACTCCGTTCCCTACGGGCTGACCGCCAGCGTCTACACCAACGACGTGCGCCGGGCCCACCGGGTGGCACAGGCCCTGGACGCGGGCTACGTGTGGGTCAACGAGACCTCGAAGCACTACATGGGCATGCCCTTCGGTGGCTTCAAGTCCTCCGGGCTGGGCCGGGAGGAGTCGATCGAGGAGCTGCTCAGCTACACCCAGACGAAGTCGATCAACATCGTCCTGTGACCTCTGAGGGAGCCGGCGGCGCAGGTCCGCCGCCGGCTCCCTCGGCGGGCGGACCGCGCACGGAGAGGGCGGGGATGACCTCCATCCTGGGCATCGGCGGGGGACCCGAGGCCGGGGGGCGGACCAGCACCGCGGTGGCGGCCGTCCTCGCCGGCGCCGAGCGGCAGGGGGCGAGGACCCACCTGCTCGAGCTCAGCGGAACGGACCTGCCGGAGGTCCTCCGCGCCGTCGACGCGGCGGACGCCGTGGTGGTCGGCAGCCCGGTCTACCGGGCCACCTACAGCGCTCTCCTCAAGGGGGTGCTCGAACGGCTGGAACGGGGTCTGTGGGGTGAGACCACCGCGCCCCTGCAGGGGAAGGCCGCGGCGGTCGTCCTCACCGGCGCCGACGGACACCACTTCCTGGCCGTCGACGACCTGCGCGACGTGCTGGCCGGCTTCTTCGCCGTCCAGGTGCTCTCACCCGGGCTGTACCTGGACCACACGGCCTACGTCGACCGGCGGACGCTGACGGCAGGGGCTGCTGCGCTCGCCGCAGCGCACGGAGCCGCCCTGGCGGACCTGACCGCCGCGGTCCGTGCGTCCGGAGCCCTGGCCGCCCTGAGGCCGCAGGTCTGAGCGGGACGACCTGCGGTGAGTCGTCGCGACACCGCAGCGTCAGCGAGCTCGGCTCCTCACCCGTCGTGCCGGCGGCGCACCATCTCGGCGATCCAGACGGGGGCGAACGGCGACGTGCAGTTGGGGGGAGTCGGGTGGTCCTCGAGCACCCGCAGGCGCTCCCCGATGTCGATGGCACGGGCGCGGTGCCCGGCGTGCTCGATCCCGATCTGCGCCAGGCAGTGGTTCATCGCCCACTGCAGGCGGTCCGGGGCGTCCCGCATCTCCGCCTCGATGGTGTCGAGCAGCCCGGCGAGGTCGAGGCCCGCCGGCTTCTTCGCCACCCGTTCGGTGGTCAGCGCCCAGCCGGCACTGGCGACGACCGGATCCGGGTCGGCGGCCCAGGCCACGCGCAGCGCCTCGGCGTGCGGGCTCTTCTTCACCACGTAGTTGACGAGCCAGTCGTGCACCTTCGGCGTGCGCGCCTGGCGCAGCATGGCGTCCAACTCGTCGCGCTCGAACGCCCGCGGACGGCAGATCAGGGTCGCCAGCAGCCTCGCCGCGCTGTCGCCGGTCGCCCAGAGCCGACGGGCGAGGTCCTGCTGGGTCTTCAGCCGCTTGGCCAGCGCGCGCAGCTCGCCGAGGTTCACGCCGTGGTCGTCACCGTGTCTCTCGTTGACCCCACGGGTCTTCGCGTCCTCGAGCGCGGCGAGCTCGGCCATCACCTCGGCCACCGTCGCCGGGGCCACCGTCGTCTGGGTCACCGGGGTCTCCTGTCCGGAACGGGCGGGATCGAGCTCGAGACGGTACAGCCGCGGTCGGACCTCACGCCTCCCTCTCGGGCGGCGCCCCCGACGCCTGCGGGTCCGTGCGCTCGAGACGCTGACGGATCGCCGCGACGTTGAGCGCGAGGTCCTCGAGCGCCTCGACGGCGCGGGTCGCGAGCGCGAACGTGAGGTTCTCGCGCTGCCGCTGGGCGCTGGGCTCGCGGCTGCCGGCCTCGGCGCGCTCGCGCGGACGGCGGGTCGCCTCCGCCCACGGCTCGCTCGCGCTCCGCTGGTCGCCGAACAGCTCGCGCAGCATGCGCTGGGCCATCTCGAGGAACTCGCCCGGGTCGGGCCGGTCGCTCGCCATCGGTTGCCTCCACCTCGTCGGGGACGTCGCCCGCACCTGCGGAGGTCCGGCGACGACGCGACCAACGTACGGCCAACGGACCGCCCTCAGCAGGAGTCCTGCGGAGGTGCGCGTCCTCGGGCGGGTGCGATGAGCTCCGACGGCCGGGGGAGTCTGGGTCGTGTGACGACCACTCAGACCGACCTGTGGGCGCTGGTCCACGCCGAACGCGGCGCGCTGGCCGCCGACCTCGCCGGCCTCGACGAGGACCGCTGGGCCACGCCGTCGCTGTGCAGCGGGCTCACCGTCCGGGAGGTGCTCGCCCACCTGACCGCGGCCGCCAGCCTGAACGGCCTGCGGTGGCTGGCCGGGGTGGTGCGGTGCCGGTTCGACTTCGACCGGCAGGTCGCGATGCGGCTGGCGGAGCACCTGGGCACGTCCGGCGCGGACACCCTCGCCCGCTTCCGGCGCGTCGTCGGCAGCACCACCGCACCGCCGCTGCCGCGGATCGCCCTGCTCGGCGAGGTGGTCGTGCACGGGGCCGACATCCGCCGGCCGCTCGGCCTGACCCGCGACCTCCCTCCGGACACGGTCACCCGCGTCGCGGAGTACTACAGCCGCACCGACCAGGTCGTCGTCGCGAAGGGGCGGATCGGCGGCCTCCGCCTGGCCGCCACGGACGGGCCGTTCAGCACCGGCGCCGGGGCGCTCGTCAGCGGGCCCACGCTCGCGTTGGTCATGGCCATGACCGGCCGGGCCGCGTTCCTCGAGGAGCTCACCGGGGACGGCGTCGAGGTCCTGCGCACGCGCTGCTGACCCCGGGCGGCGTTCACCCGTCGGAGCGGTCCCGCCGGACGACGGGCCGGCGTCCCTTGATGGTGGCCTGGCGCAGGGCGGCGATCACCTGGTCGGCCGCGGGCTCGGGGACCTCCACGACGGAGAACCGCTGCGCGATCTCGATGGCCCCGATCTCCCGGCCGCGCAGTCCGGCCTCCCCGGTGATGGCGCCCACCAGGTCGCCGGGCCGGATGCCCGCCTCGCGGCCGAGCCCCACGAACAGCCGGGTGGCCCGGCCGCCGGCGGCACCGCGGCCCCGGTCGTCGGTCCGCCCCCGCCGGTCGTCGCGTCCGCCGCCGGGCCGCCGGGGATCGGGCCGGTCCGGCCGCAGCGGCACGTCGGGGATGTCCTCGTCGTCGGCGGACACGCCGCCGGCCTCGTGGGCCAGCTTGACCGCGGCGAGGGCGACCTCCATGACGTCGAACTCGTCGGTGAGCGTCTCGACGACGGCCCGGAAGGGCTCCAGGTCGTCCTCCAGCAGGCTCTCGCGCAGGGCGGCGCGGGTGAGCTCCAGCCGCCGGGCGCGCAGGTCCGCGACGGTGGGCAGCTTCTCCACGCGGATCGGGGCACCCGCCGTCCGCTCGATCGTCTTGAGCATCCGGTGCCCGCGCGGCTCGACCAGCGTGATGGCCACACCCTCTCGCCCGGCCCGGCCCACCCGGCCGATGCGGTGGACGTAGGTCTCCGGCGCCGAGGGGACGTCGTAGTTCACGACGTGCGTGAGCTGGTCGATGTCCAGCCCGCGCGCGGCGACGTCGGTCGCTACGAGGAGGTCGGCGGTCCCCGCGCGCAACCGGCCCATCACGCGGTCGCGCTGCTCCTGGCTCATCCCGCCGTGCAGCGCCTCGGCCCGGTAGCCGCGGCCGTTGAGGGTCTCGGTGAGCTGGTCGACCTCGTCCCGCGTCCGGCAGAAGACGAGGGCGGCGCTGGGTGCCTCCACGTCGAGGACCCGCCCCAGTGCGGCCGGCTTGCTGGCGCGGGGGACGACGTAGGCGGTCTGGCGGACCCGCGGTGCCTCTCCGGCGGCCGGCCGCTCCCGGGCGACCTGGATGTGCACCGGGTCGCGCAGGTACCGGCGGGCGAGGGTGTCCAGGCGCCGCGGCATGGTGGCCGAGAACAGCACGGTCTGCCGGCTCTCCGGCGTCTCGTCCAGGATGGCCTCGAGGTCCTCGGCGAACCCCATGTCCAGCATCTCGTCGGCCTCGTCCAGGACCACGGTGGTCACCGCCCCGAGCCGCAGCGTCGAGCGCTGGACGTGGTCCAGCGCCCGCCCCGGCGTGGCGACGACCACGTCGACGCCGTCGTCGAGGGCGCGCAGCTGCCGGCCGATCGGCTGCCCGCCGTAGACGGGCACGACGCGCGCCCCCAGTTCCCGGCCGTAGCGGTACAGGGCCTCGGAGACCTGGATGGCCAGCTCGCGGGTCGGGACCAGGACCAGGGCGGCCGGCTCCGGACCCCTGCGGCCGGCCGGCAGCCGCTCCAGCAGGGGCAGCGCGTAGGCCGCGGTCTTGCCGGTACCGGTGGCGGCCTGCCCCTGCAGGTCGCGGCCCTCGATCAGCGGGGGGATCGCCTCGCGCTGGATCGGCGTGGGCTCCTCGTACCCGAGGCCGGTGAGCGCGGTCAGCAGCTCGGGACGCAACCGCAGGTCGGCGAAGGTGCTCCCGTCCCCGTCGTCCCGGCCCGCACCGGGCGCCGCCTCCGTCGTGAGGGAGTCGGCTGCCCCTGCGTTCCGCTGCCCTGCCTCGCTGCTCACCGCGTCGCTCCTCGATCCTCGGCGTCCGACGACGGGCCGACGATGGCTGACGGACGCAGGGCAGCCCTACCCCCCGGGATCTGGGCCGGAACCGCTGCGGCCACGCTGGTGGGGGCGGGCACCGGCTGCCATCGTTCGTCATCTCCGTCCCGATGACGGCCACGCCGACCCTCCAGGAGATCCGCCATGTCGCAGGACCGCGCCCTCCGTCGAGCCACCGCTGCCCGGGCCGGTGCGGAGGCGGGGGACCCCCCGGCCGAGGGAGCACCGGTGAGCAGCGTCGCGACCGCCGGCAGCAGCGCCGTCGTCGGCAGTGCCGCCACCGCGCGCAGCACGGCGGTGGTCGGCAGCGCCGCGGTCACGCGCAGCACGGCGGTGGTCGGCAGCGCCGCGGTCACGCACAGCGCGGCGGTGGTCGGCAGCGCCGGCAGCGCCGCGTCCGTAGGCGTCGTCGGCAGCGCGGGCGTCACCGGCAGCGCCGGGGTGATCGGCAGCGCGGGCGTCGCCCTCAGCGCCGGCGTCGTCGGCAGCGCCGGGGTCCTCGCCGGGTTCGCCAACGTCGGCTGCACCGCGTGCGTCGCCTGCATCGGCTGCGTGGACTGCGTCGGGTGCGTGGGCTGTGTCGGCTGCGTCGGCCTGCGCGGCGCCGTGGGTGCCGTGGGCGTGCGCCGGCGATAGCCCACGGCGCAGGAGGGTCGAGCTCCGGGCGGCGTTGGCGGTCCAAGGCTTGGGCCACCACGTCCTACGCTGGGGAGGTGACGACCGACCGGGTGCCCCCGTCGCCCCTCGACTCCCCGGACGTGCTGGCCCTGGAGCGGCAGGTGTGCTTCGCGCTGTCGGTGGCCGCCCGCAACGTGGTCGCCGTCTACCGGCCGGTGCTGGAGCCGCTCGGGCTCACCCATCCGCAGTACCTGGTGATGCTGGCGCTGTGGCAGCACGGTCCGCTGTCGGTCAAGGAGCTCTCCGGCCTGCTGCAGCTGGACCCCGGCACGCTGTCCCCGCTGCTCAAGCGACTGGAGGCCGCCGGCCTGCTGCGCCGGGAGCGGAACCCGCAGGACCAGCGCAACCTCGCACTGGCGCTCACGGACAAGGGCCGGGCGCTGCGCGCGGAGGCCGAGAAGATCCCGCCCGGCATCGTGGCGCGGCTCGGCATGCCCGTCGAGGAGCTGGTGGCGCTGCAGGGCGCGCTCACCCGGGTGATCGCCGCCTCGCAGCACGCCCTGGCAGCCCCTCCCTCGGAGAACGCGGACGAGCGGCAGGCGACCGTCGCCTGACGGCCGGCAGTCGCGCCGGCGTTGTTACCCTGCTGACAGTTGGTGCCCCAACCTTTTGTCCACCTGGCATCGGGGGGACCATGAGAGTGTGAACCTCATCGACCAGGAGAGTGCGGTCATGGCAGTCCCCGCAGAGCGCGACGAGCCGGCGCAGCCGGTCATCCGGCCGGCTCCGCACCGGTGGATCTGGTACGCCTTCGGTGGCTCGTTGCCCCAGCGCCACTGGGGGTGGGTGCTGCACGACACGACCACGCCGACCTGGTGGGTGCGCCACATCGCCCGCATGCTGGTCCAGCTCGCCGTGCCGATCATCCTGATCATGGTGCTGCTGCCGGCGCCGTGGGGGCTGCGCGCCGCGTGCGCCGGCGGCGGGCTCGCCCTCGCGCTGTTCTACTCCGTGGCCTACATGCCCGAGAGCACCGAGAACCGGGTCGTGAAGGCGGGCTACCCGGTCGGCACCGCCACCGCGCACCGCGAGCGCGCCGGACTGCGGCGCCAGCAGAAGGAGAGCGAGCGCAAGCGGACCGCCGCCGCCCAGCGCGCCGCCCGCTACCGGGAGCGCCAGGGGCACTGACCGCACCGGCCCGGACACGCGGAGGCCCTCCCCGACCCGATCAGGCGCCCGCGTCCCTACGGTGGGTCCCGCCGCGGGAGCACCTCCGCGGTCCGGTCTCGTCGAAGGGGAGGCATGGCAGGCCCGCTGCTCACGACGAAGCTCCACGTGCCGCGCCGGCGACGCGGCGTGGTCCCGCGCCCGCGCCTGAGCCGGGTGCTCGACCGCGGCGGCGAGGGCGCGCTGACCCTGGTGTCGGCTCCGGCCGGCTTCGGCAAGACGACGCTGCTGACGGAGTGGCTGGCCACGGACGGACGCGCGGCGGCGTGGGTCGGCCTCGACTCGCGGGACAACGACCCGGTCGTCTTCTGGACGTACCTCGTCGAGGCGCTGCGCACGGCGGTGCCGGACGTCGGTGCGACCGCGCGGGCCCTGCTGCAGGCGTCGCACCCGTCGATGGACGAGGTCCTTCCCGCCCTGGTCAACGACCTGGACGCCGTGCCGGACGACGTGACCCTGGTGCTCGACGACTACCACGTCGTCGAGGCGCACGCCGTCCACGACGGGCTGGTCTTCCTGCTCGACCACCTGCCTCCCCGGATCCACCTGGTCATCGCGACCCGCGCGGACCCGCCGCTGCCGTTGGCGCGGCTGCGGGCCCGCGGCGAGCTCGTCGAGGTCCGCGCCGCCGCCCTCCGCTTCACGGCCGAGGAGGCCGCGGCCTACCTCGGGGAGGCGATGGGCCTCGCGCTGACGGCACAGGACGTCGCCACGCTGGAGAACCGCACCGAGGGGTGGATCGCCGCGCTGCAGCTGGCGGCGCTGTCGATGCAGGGCCGGGACGACGTCGCGGCCTTCATCGCGGGCTTCGCCGGCGACGACCGGTACATCGTCGACTACCTGGCCGAGGAGGTCCTGCAGCGGCAGCCCGACGACGTCCGGGACTTCCTGCTGCAGACGTCCGTCCTGACCCGGCTGACCGGCTCGCTGTGCGACGACGTCGTCGACCGGGACGGCGGAACGGCGATGCTCGAGGCCCTCGAGCGCGCGAACCTCTTCGTGGTGCCCCTCGACGACCGCCGACACTGGTACCGCTACCACCACCTGTTCGCCGACGTGCTGCACGCGCGGCTGCTGGCCGAGCGGCCCGACCGGGTCCTCGAGCTGCACCGGCGGGCGAGCGGCTGGCACGCCCGGCACGGCGAGCCGTCCGAGGCGATCCGCCACGCGCTGGCCGGCGGGGACGCCGAGCGGGCCGCGGACCTGGTGGAGCTCGCGATGCCGGCGGCGCGGCGCAACCGCGAGGAGACCACGCTGCGGCACTGGTTCCGGCAGCTCCCCGAGGAGGTGCTCCGGGACCGGCCGCTGCTCCGCGCGGGGTACGCGGGCGCCATCCTCGTCCACGGCGAGCTGGACGGCGTGGAGGAGCACCTCCGCGAGGCCGAGCGCTGGCTGGACGCCGCCCAGTCCGGGACCGCGCCGTCGCCTCCCGGCGCCCCGGTGGACGACGCCGTCGTCCGGGCCGTGCGGAGCCAGGTCGCGGTCTACCGCGCCGCGCAGGCCCGGATGACCGGCGACCTGGCCGGTGCGATGACCCACGCCCGGCGCGTGCTCGACCTGGTCGGCGAGGACGAGCACCTCCTGCGCGGCGCGGCGTCCGGACTGCTGGGGCTCGGCCACTGGACCGGCGGAGACCTCCGGACCGCGTACGGTCGGTGGTCCGACGCGCGCGCTCAGCTGGAGCGCGCCGGGCACCACTCCGACACCCTCGGCGTCGCCCTCGCGCTCGCCGACATCCGGATCGCCCAGGGCCGGCTCCGCGACGCGATGGCCACCTACCAGCAGGGTCTGGCCACCGCGACGGCGCACGGCGCGTCCGTGCTGCGGGGCACGGCCGACATGCACGTGGGGCTGAGCGAGGTGTTCCTCGAGCGCAACGACCTCGAGCTCGCGCGGCAGCACCTGGCGGCCGCCGCGGAGCTCGGCGAGCACGCTGGGCTGCCGCAGAACCGGCACCGCAGCCGGGTCGCGCTGGCCCGGGTGAGCCAGGCGGACGGCGACCTCGCCGGTGCGGTCGAGCTGCTCGACGAGGCGGAGCGCCGCTACGTGAGCGACATGTTCCCCGACGTGCGGCCGATCGCGGCGGTGCGCGCGCGGGTCTGGATCGCCCAGGGCCGGGTCGCCGAGGCGCTCGACTGGGCGCGCGGGCGCGGGCTGTCCGTCGACGACGACCCGTGCTACCTGAGCGAGTTCGAGCACGTCACGCTGGTCCGGGCGCTCCTGGCGTCGCAGGGGACGCCGGCCGACCGGGCGGCCGACCTCCTGGCCCGCCTGCTGCGCGCGGCGGAGGACGGCGAGCGGACCGGGACCGTCATCGAGCTGCTGGTGCTGCAGGCCCGCGCGCGGCAGGCGAGCGGCGACGTCCCCGGAGCGCTGGCCTCGCTGGAGCGGGCGCTGACGCTCGCGGAGCCCGAGGGCCACGTGCGGACCGTCGTCGACGAGGGACCGCCGATGGCACCCCTGCTGCGCGTCCTCGCCCGGCAGGGGAGCGCTCCCGCCTACGCCGGCCGGCTGCTGGCCGCGGTCGTCGGCACCGGGGACGGCGCGCCGGCGCGGCAGGGCCTGATCGAGCCGCTGAGCGTCCGCGAGCTCGAGGTCCTCCGCCTGCTCGGCACGGACCTGGACGGCCCCGGCATCGCCCGCGAGCTGGTGGTGTCGCTCAACACCGTGCGGACCCACACCAAGAACATCTACGCGAAGCTCGGCGTGACCAACCGCCGCGCGGCCGTCCGCCGGGCGGCCGACCTGGCTCTGGGATCGCGCGCGCCCCAGCGCTGACCGACCAGGATCACCACCTCGATCACCACACCTGGTGATCCGCGCTCACCACGTCGGCTCCTAGCTTTCGGTCACCGACGAGAGCGAGCACCCGATGACCGCACCCCCCGCCGACCGTCCGACCGGTCCTCCGCGGTACGAGATCCGGCTGGCGGGCCACCTCGGCTCCCGCTGGGCTGCCTGGTTCGACGGGCTCAGCCTCACCAACGACAGCGACGGCACCACCGCCCTCCGCGGGCCGGTGGTCGACCAGGCCGCGCTGCACGGCGTGCTGCAGAAGGTGCGGGACACCGGACTCGCACTCATCTCGGTCACCCTGCTCGGCCCCGGGCAGGCGCACCGCTCCACTCCCCACCCCGCCGGCCCCTGGAGGGACGCGACATGAGCACCACCGTGCACACCCCCGAAGCGATCCGACCCTCGATCGACCCGATGCGCCGGACCTCCCTGGCCGCCGGCATCCTCTACGTGGTCACGTTCGTCTCGATGCCCACGCTCATGGTCTTCCGGCCGGTGCGGGACGGCTCCGGCTTCGTCCTGGGCGCCGGCAGCGACACCGGCGTGCTGTGGGGCGCCTTCTCCGAGGTCGTCGTCGCCCTGGCCGGCATCGGCACGGCCGTGGTGCTGTTCCGGGTGGCGAGGCGGCAGAGCGAGACGGCGGCCCTCGGCTTCGTCACGGCCCGGGTGCTGGAAGCGGCGCTCATCCTCGTCGGCGTCGTCAGCATGCTGACGCTGGTCACCCTGCGCAACGACGTCGCCGGAGCCGACGGCACGGACCCGGCCGCGCTGGTCACCGCCGGGCACACCCTCGTCGCCACCTACGACTGGGCGTTCCTGCTCAGCCAGAGCCTGATGCCGGTCTTCAACGCGCTGTGCCTGGGCACCGTGCTGTACCGCTCCGGCCTGGTGCCGCGCATCCTGCCCACCATCGGGCTGATCGGCGCCCCGCTGCTGCTGGCCTCCGACGTCGCGATCTTCTTCGGGCTCTACGACCGGATGGCCCCGGTCGCCGCGGTCGCCGCGCTGCCCATCGCGGCGTGGGAGATCTCGCTCGGCGTCTACCTGATCGTCAAGGGCTTCCGGCCCGCGGCCGTCGCCGCGCTGCCGCCCGTGCGATGAGGACCCCGGAGGGGCGTGGCCCCGCGGCTGCCGGGAATCCCGGCGGCCCCGCGGCTGCCGGGAAATCCCGGTGCGGCGGGCCGCGTCCCTCCCGGACCATGGGCGGACCGATCCGATCAGGAGGTCCCCGTCATGGCGGCGCTGCCGCGCGCCCTGGCGCCGTTGCGGCGCCGGCACTACCGGTTGCTGGCGGCGTCGATGGCGCTGTCGCTCCTGGCCGCCGGGCTGTGGGCCGTCGCCGTCGTCTGGCAGGTCGTCGCCCTCGGCGGCGGCCCGGCCGCCCTGTCCCTGGTCACCGGCCTGACCGCCGGCGGGATGCTCGCCAGCACCCTGCTCGGTGGGGTGCTCGCCGACCGGGTCCCGCAGCGGCACGTGCTGCTGGCGGTGGCGCTCGTCCAGGCCGGTGCGGTCGCGGTGGTCGCCGTCCTCTCGCTGCTGGGCGTGCTGGCCCTGTGGCAGCTGGCGGTGGCGGCCCTCGCGGTGGGCCTGGCGACGGGGCTGTACTACCCCGCCTACTCGGCGCAGCTGCCCGCCCTCGTGTCGCCGGGTGACCTGCTGGCGGCGAACGGGCTGGAGGGCGCCGTCCGCCCGGTCCTGCAGAACGCGGCCGGTCCCGCCGCCGCCGGGTTCGTCGTCGCGGCGCTGTCCCCGGGCGCGGCCCTGGTCGCGACCGCGGCCGCCTCGCTGCTCTCGGCCGCCTACGTCCTCGCCCTGCCGGTCACCCCGGTCCGGCGCGGGACGGCGGCCGGCGGCGGCGCTCCCGTCGGGGTGCTGACCGACCTGCGCGAGGGCTTCTCCTACATGGCCCGCACGCCCTGGCTGCTGGCGACGCTGCTGTTCGCGTCGTTGATGGTGCTGGCCTTCCTGGGTCCGCTGGAGGTGCTGGTCCCCTTCGCCATCCGGGACGCCGAGGGTGGGCCGACGCAGCACGCGTACGTGCTGGCCGCCTTCGGGATCGGCGGGGCGGTGGGTTCGCTCGTCGTCGCGTCCCTGCGGCTGCCGCGCCGGTACCTGACGGTGATGCTGCTGCTGTGGGGGCTGGGCTGTGTGCCGATGGTGGTGTTCGGCCTGACCACGGACCTCTGGCTCATGGTCGCCGCGGGCGCCTTGATCGGTGCCACCTTCGAGGCCGGCACCGTCATCTGGGGCACGCTCCTGCAGCGGCGCGTGCCCCCGGCACTGCTGGGGCGGGTGTCCAGCCTCGACTTCTTCGTCTCGCTGAGCCTCATGCCGCTGTCCATGGCGCTGGCCGGCCCGGTGAGCGGGCTGATCGGGCCGGTCGCGACGTTCCTCGTGGCCGGTCTCGCGCCACCGGTCCTGGCCGTCGTGGCGATCCTGGCGGCGCGGCTGCCGGCCGACGAGGTCACGCACCCGCTGGACCGCGTCCCCCCGGACGCCGTGCCGGACGAGGAGGTGCCGGAGTGGGAGGTCCTCGACCCGGCGTGAGCCGCTACGACCGCATCGGCCGGAGCTACGCCGACACCCGCCGGGCCGACCCGCGCATCGCCGCCGCGATCCACCGCCCGCTGGCGGGCATGGTCAGCGTCGTCGACGTCGGGGCCGGCACCGGTTCGTACGAGCCGGCGGCGACGATCGCCGCGGTGGAGCCCAGCGCGGTCATGATCGCCCAGCGGCCGCCCGGGGCTGCCCCGGTGGTGCAGTCCGTCGCGGAGGCGATCCCCCTGCGCGACGGTGCGGCCGACGCCGCGATGGCAGTGCTCACGCTGCACCACTGGCGCGACGTGGACGCCGGCCTGGCCGAGCTGCGGCGCATCGCCCGTCGCCGCGTCGTCGTCCTCACCTCCGACGTGGAGGTCGCGAAGCGCTACTGGCTGGTCCGCGAGTACCTGCCGCGGCTGGCGGAGGTCGAGGTCGACGCCGCCCTCGCGCTCGACCACGTCGTGGCGGAGCTCGGTGCGAGCTCGGTGACCCCGGTCCCCGTGCCGCACGACTGCACCGACGGCTTCGCCGCCGCGTACTGGCGACGCCCGGCCGCCTACCTCGACCCGCGGGTCCGGGCCGGCGCGTCGGTGCTGGCCTCGGCCGGCGCGGACGAGCTGCACGCCGGGCTGGAGGAGCTGGCCCGCGACCTGCGCAGCGGCGCGTGGCAGCGCCGGCACGCCGACCTGCTCGACCGGGCCGAGCTCGACGCCGGCTACCGGCTGGTCGTCACCGACCTGCCCTGAGCGGGGGCGGCCGTTCCCGGCCGGGACGGCGGCGCGGACCCGGGAACGCGCACGGGGGCCGCGGCGCGAGGTGCGCCGCGGCCCCCGCGGGTCAGCCGATCAGGTCAGATCGCGCGGACGTTCTCCGCCTGCGGGCCCTTCTGGCCCTGCGTGACGTCGAACTCGACGCGCTGCGCCTCGTCCAGCGAGCGGTAGCCGTTGCCGCTGATCGCCGAGAAGTGGCAGAAGACGTCGGGGCCGCCGCCGTCCTGCTCGATGAAGCCGAAGCCCTTCTCCGCGTTGAACCACTTCACAGTGCCCTGAGCCATGTCGTTCTCATTCCGTGCTGGGGGTGTCAGGAGCGACAGGCGCCGGTCCCGGGTCGCCGCACCGACCGGCAGGACCGAGAGGAACGTCAGGCAGAGACGACTGCGGACGTTCGGGAACGAAGCAGAGGCACGACAGCGACCGACAGCAACAGTACGGGACGTCCCCGGATCAGGGACGTGACCCTCGTCCCCGGCAGCCCAGTCCAGGATGTGCGTCCACGGAGGAGGCTCGGCGGATGGACATCACCACCGTCAACGACCGGCACCTCTACCTGGGGCAGGTCGTGGTCCAGGACCCCGCGGACCCGTCCCGTCCGATCGTGCTGCGGCGCAGGATCGTCCGGTTCGGTCCCGCCGGCTGGCTCACCGTGACGGCAGCAGCGACCGAGGACGCCGAGATCGAGCTGTACCCGGCCGGCCGCGTCCTGGCGGTGACCGATCTCCGTGAGGTGGGAGAACCCGGCCACCGGCCGGGCGGAAACGGCTGATCGGACCCTCAGAGCCCGGCGGTCACCAGCGCAGGGGGTTGGTCAGCCGGGACTGCGCGGTGCGGCAGACCCGGCAGTTGCCCCAGGTGACGATGGCCAGCGGCGTCGTCGGGGCGCCGCACTCGGGGCAGTCGACGGACTCCTCCGAGCGGGCGCGGGCCTCGGTGATCTCGCGGGACCGTTCCTCGTGGATCTTCTCGTCGCCCCGGCAGGGGCACCCGAGGTGTGCTTCAGCGCAGCGTCCGCGGTGTGTGGTGATGGTGCCCCCTCATGTCTCTCGTGGACGCTACCCGCTGGACGCGCTCCCGGGTGGGACGCGGTCGTCCCGCAGCGCTCCCGGGGACGGGCGGTCCGCGGCGGACCGACGGCTACTCGCGGACGACCCACACCTCGGCCGGGCCCTCGGCGGTGTCGCGCACCTGCACGGGCTCGAAGCGCTGGTAGACGCCGAAGTACCGGGGCCCGTCGTAGACGAGCACCGAGGACGCCAGCAACTCGGCGGGCACGTCGTCGATCTCGCCATGACGTGGGCCGCCCCAGTGGAAGACCAGTGGCACGGACCGACCGTAGTGGAGGGCGCCGGGGCGGCGGTCGGCCCGGGTCCCGCACCGGCCCGGGCGCATGGTCCCCGGGCGCCGCCACCGGTGCGTTCGTGCGGCCGGTCGGCGTCCTCGGCCCGCACCGCCGGGAGCGTCAGTCCCCGGCGAGGGGGTGCCACTCACCCAGCCACGGCCGGCGGCTGTGCTCCAGCCGGAGCCGGCCCGGCCCGGCCTCGATGAGCTCGCCGAAGACCGTCGCGAACACCAGGCCGTCCTGCTCGTGCCGGACCACCAGCGCGCCCGGGTCGTCCCGCGGCGGCTCCGCCTGCACCAGCTGCCGCCAGCCGTCCGGGTGGCCGGCCGCGGTGAACAGTGGCAGGAACCGGTCGGCCTTGCGGTCCTCCGGGCCGCCGGAGGTGACCATCCAGGTGCCCTCCGGGTGCTCCGTCGTCCGCAGCTGCCCGCCGTCGAAGTCCCAGGTGGTCAGCCGGTCCGGCGCGGCCAGGACGAGCAGGAAGCTCGCCATGCCGTCGAGGTCGACCGCCGAGAGCCAGTCCGCGCCGCGCTCCGCGCCGAGCAGCGGCAGCACGCCCCGGCTCGGCGCGCCCGGGTCGGCGGCCCGCTTCTGCGGGCGGTTGAGCACGAGGGCCGTGACCCCGGTGTCGACGCGGGTGGCGCACCACGTCCCGCCCGCGAGCCGGTCCCGGCCGCCGACGACGTCGGGGTGCTCCGGCCACCACCGCCCGGGGTCGTCGAACTCCCGGCTGGTCAGCTCGTCCCGCAGGGCGAGGATCCGCACCGGTGCGCCGGAGGCCCACCGCACGACCACCGTGCACATGCCGCCGATCGTCCCAGCCGGGACGTCAGGGCCGCCGGACGGCTCGCACCATCGACCGGGTGAGCAGGCCGGCCGCGGCCACCGCGGCGGCCGCGATCGCGGATCGGAGCAGTCGGGGCCCGGGGCTCATGGCAGCCATCCTGGCCCGGTGGACCGCGCGGCGGGACGGCGGCCGCGACGTCAGGCGGATGCCTCCCCCGGGACGGTGGGCGGCTGGCGCCGGGGCCCCGCCTCGTCGGGCCGCGGGCGGTCCTGGCGGTGCAGCCGGATGGCGACCAGCGCGACGTCGTCCTCGGGCGTGCCCTCCACCAGCCGGTCGATGAGCTGGTCGCACAGGTCGTCGAGCGGACGGTCGGCCAGCTCCCCGGCGGCGGCCCGCAGCCGGCTCATGCCGTCGTCGAGGTCCCGGTCGCGGCGCTCGATGAGGCCGTCGGTGTAGAGCAGGACGGTGGCGCCGCGGTCCAGGGTGACCACGGACTCGGTCCGGCGGGTGCGGTGGTCGACACCCAGCATGAGCTCGCCCTGCCAGGAGCCGAGCTCGGCGACGGTGCCGTCCGGGTGGATGACCAGCGGCGGCGGGTGGCCGGCGTTGGCCCACCGCACGCGGGTGACCCCACGCTCCAGCTCGGCCTCGGTCTGCTCGAACCGGGCGATCGCCACGGTCGCGTAGGTGGGCAGCTGCAGCTGGGTGATCGCGAAGTCCAGCTGGGCGAGCAGCCGGGCCGGCCCGGCCTCGGTGGTGACGGCGATCCCGCGCAGCATGCTGCGCAGCTGGCCCATGGCGGCCGCGGCGGCGGTGTCGTGCCCGACCACGTCGCCGATCACCAGGCTCGTCGCCCCGTCCGGCTGCAGGAACGCGTCGTACCAGTCGCCGCCGACCCGCGCGGCCTCGACCGCGGGCAGGTAGCGGACCACGACGTGGGAGTGGTCGGGCTCCGGGGGCTCGCTGAGCATGCTGCGCTGCAGCTCCTCGGCCAGGCGGCGCTGCTGGTCGTAGAGGCGGGCGTTGTCGAGGGCCTGGCCGACCCGGTCGGCGACCTCGGTCGCGGTGGCCACGTCCGCGGCGGGGACGACGCGGTGCCGGTCGTGGCCCAGGACCAGGACGCCCAGGCCAGTCGCGCGTCCGCGCAGCGGCAGCACGGTGAGCCTGCTCGGCGCGAGCAGGGACAGGAACCGCCGGGCGGGGCCGGTGGCCACCGCGTCCAGCCGGGGGCCGGTGAGCTCGGCCGCCGAGAGGGTGACCGGTTGCGCGGTGTGCAGCGCGCGCAGCACCGGCGCGGTCGCGGGGGAGGACTCCAGCGTGGCGCGGGCGTAGCCGCGGACCAGGGGGACCTGCGCCGGGTCGACGTGCCATCCGCCGGCGTCGTGCAGGCCGCCGTCCTCGGCGACCACGATGATCGTCGCCCAGCTGGCCAGCGCGGGGACGAGCAGGCGCGGGAGGCGCCCGGCCGCGGCCCGCGCGTCCAGCGTGCTCACCAGCACGTCGCCCACCCGGGCCAGCAGGGCCAGCCGCTCCTGGGCCTGCCGGCGGGCGGTGACCTCGGTGAAGTACAGCCACAGGCCGTGCCGCGTGGGGACGGCGCGCACCTCGAACCACTGGTTCAGCGGCTCCGGGTAGAAGCCCTCCACCGTCCGCGGCTCACCGGTGGTGACGGCCTCGCGGTAGGCCTGGCCGAACTCGTTGCGGGCGTTGGCCGGGAACGCCTCCCAGTACGACCGCCCCACGAGCTCGTCGCGGGCGTAGCCGACCATCGCCTCGCCCGCGGCGTTGACGAAGCGCACCACCCAGTCGGTGTCGAGCTCGATGAGCCCCACGGGCATCGACTCGAGGGTCTGCGCCCCCTCGTCGCCCTCCTCGTCGATCGGCCACCAGCGCGCCACAACACCCCTGCCTGTCGAGGCCCGCCGGTCGGCGGGCCGTTCGCGTGCTCGCGGGGTGCCAGCCGTCGAGACGGACCAGGCAGGTCTGTCGGTACCCGCGCCCACGGTGCCGTGGGCCCATGAGAGGCGAGCAGTCGCTCGCTCACTTGACGATATCTGCAAGTGACCGGCAGTCAACGGCCGGGGACGAGCTCGGTGCCGCCGGGCGTGTCGGCGCTCGCGCGGCGGTCAGCGAGCGGGGTCCGCGCCGAGCGCGGAGGCGTCCCCGATGAGGTCGGCCAGGAGCTCGTGCGTCGTCGTCAACTCGGTGACCAGCAGCTGCCGGGCGACGGCGAGCAGCTGCGACGTCCGGGGGTCGCGGAGGGAGTAGCGCACCGCCGAGCCGGCGCGGGAGGCGACGACGACCTGGGCGCGCCGGAGGACCGCCAGTTGCTGGGAGAGCTGCGCCATCTCGACCTCGAGCCGGTCCGCCAACTCGCCGACGGTCAGCTCGCCCTGCGTCAGCTGCTCGAGCACCAGCACCCGCAGGGGGTGACCCAGGGCCTTGAAGAGCTCGGCCTTCGCGACGGCGACCGGGACATGGCGGTAGGGCACCTCCGAACTCTACGAGCCCGGGGATCCGGCCGGTTCCGTACCGGGTCCGACACGGCGGGCCCGCCGGGGCCGGCCGGTCCTCCCGGCCGGCCCCAACGACCGGTCAGCGCAGGTCGAACCGGTCGAACTCCGCCGTCGTCGGCACGTCCGGAGTCTGGCCCCAACCCCTGGAACGGATCAGGAAGATGGATCGCCGTCCCGAGGGCGGGTGTCCCCGGGACCCGGGAGGATGCGGGCGTGTCGAGGAGCGCGTCCGAGTGACCCGGGAGCGGGCCGACCGCCGCTTCCCGCAGCGGGTCTACGGGACCGGGCAGGAGCCCGACCCGCGGTTCAGCCTGGCCAACGAGCGGACGTTCCTGGCCTGGATGCGGACGTCGATGGCCCTGCTCGCCGCCGGCGTGGCCGTCGAGGCGCTCGACCTGCCCATCGCCGGGGGCCTCCGGCTGGCCGGTGCCCTCGTCCTCGTCCTGCTCGGGCTGCTGGCCCCGGTGCAGGCGTGGTTCGGCTGGGTCGCCACCGAGCGCGCCCTGCGCGAGTCCCGGCCGCTGCCGGCGCCGTTCCTCGGGCTGCTGCTGGCCGCCGGCGCGACGGTGGCCGGCGTGCTCCTCGCCATCGGGCTGCTCGTGCGATGAGCCGGCCCGACAGCGGACTCCCGGCCGAGCGGACGGCGCTGGCCTGGCGCCGCACCGCGCTCGCGATGGCCGCCGCCGCGGTCGGCGCCGGGCGGCTGGCCGCGCCCGTCCTGGGGTCGGCGGCCCTCGTCGTCGCCGCCGCCGGCCTGCTGCAGGCGGCCCTCGTCGCCGGGACGGCGCGGCGGCGGTACCGGGGCGTCACCGCGTCGCTGGCCGACCGGGGCGACCTCACCGGCCTGCGCCGGGGCGGGCTGCCCATGGCGGGCCTGGCCTGTTCCGGTGTGCTGGTCGGGGTCCTGGTCCTGGCCGTGGTCCTGGGGGGCTGACAGCCCGGGCGGGCGGCCGCCGGTCGCGGCGGACGGTCGCGCGGCCGCCGGTCGCGGCCGCCGGTCAGCTCCCGGCGAGGACCGGCTCCACCCGGCCGGCGACCGCGAGCAGCACCCCGTCGTCCCCGGGCAGCGCCTCCAGGGAGACGCCGATCGGCAGCCCGGTGGCGGTCGCCCCCGCCGGCAGGGAGATCGACGGCATCCCGCCGGTCGAGCCCGGTCCGGTGTTGCGGATCGTGGTCAGGAAGACCGGTACCTGCCGCCCGTTGAGCTCGGTGGTGTCGTCGTCCCCGACCGGTGGCGCCGGCAGCGGCACGGTGGGGTAGACGAGGGCGTCCAGCCGCGGGCCGTCCTCCGGCGCCAGGGCGGCGGCGTAGGAGGCACGCAGCCGCTCGCGGACGGCGAGGTTCTCCCGGTAGACCTCCTCGGTGACCGAGCCCCCGGCGGCCAACTCCAGCGCGCCGCGGACGTCGGGGGAGGCGACCTGCGCCAGGACGTCGGCGAGGGTGAGCCGGCGTTCCGGTCCGGGCAGCGTGGCGAGGTAGGCGGGCAGCTCGCGGGCGATCTCGAAGAACACGATCGGGAAGCCGCACATCGCGTCGAGCTCGTGGGCGTCGGCGACGCGGACCTCGACCAGCTCCGCGCCGGCGTCGGCGAGCCGGTCCAGGGCCCGCTGCGCGGTCGCCGCGACGTCGGGGTGCAGGTCGTCGTAGTAGCCGGTCCGCGGGACGCCGAGCCGCAGCGGCCGGTCCCCGAGGTGGGCGGCCGGCTCCCCGGTGACGAGCTCGTCGACCAGGGCGGCGTCGGCGACGCTGGTCGCCAGGACGCCCGCGGTGTCGCGGGTGCTGGAGATCGGGACCGTGGCGCCGGTGCCCCACCGGCCGACCGTGGGCCGGAGGCCGACCAGGCCGCAGTGCGCCGCGGGCACGCGGACCGAGCCGCCGGTGTCGGTGCCGAGGGCGACGGGGACGACGCCGGTGGCGACGGCGACCGCGGAGCCCCCCGACGACCCGCCGGCCGAGCGGCTCGGGTCGTGCGGGTTCCGGACCGGGCCGAAGGCGGCGTTGTTGCTGGTGATCCCGAGCGCCAGCTCGTGCAGGTTCGTCTTGCCGATCACCGCGGCCCCCGCGGCGCGCAGGCGGGCCACCGCGTGCTGGTCGCGGCCGGGCCGCGAGCCGCGCAGTGCCGGGGTGCCCCCGGTGGTGGGCAGGTCGAGGGTGTCGAGGTTGTCCTTGACCGCGAGCGGCACCCCGGCCAGCGGGCCGGCGCCGCCCTCGGCGCGGTCGGTGAGAGCGGTGAACGCGCCGAGGTCGGCGATCTCGCGGGCCCGCGCGAGGGCCGCGTCGACGACCTCCGCGGCGGAGGAGGCGGCGATGCGCTGCCGGACGGCGTCGATCCCGGTGGTCATGTCCTCACCTCTCGCCGAGCGGCGGAGTCTCCCGCACGGCGGCACCGACCGGCAAGGCCCGGCCCTCGTTCCCGCCGAGCGCGGACCGCCGCCGTCCGTATCCTGGACGGGGTGACCGTCGCACCCGCACCGAGCGTCCACCTCGACGACACCTTCGCCCGGGAGCTGCCGGAGCTCGCCCTCCCGTGGCAGGCCGACCAGGCACCGGACCCGCGCCTGCTCGTGCTCGACGACGCGCTGGCCGTCGAGCTGGGCCTGGACCCCGACTGGCTGCGCAGTGACGAGGGCGTGCGGCTGCTGGTGGGCACCGCCGTGCCCGACGGGGCGACCCCCGTCGCGCAGGCCTACGCGGGGCACCAGTTCGGCTGGTACTCGCCGCGGCTGGGCGACGGGCGAGCGCTGCTGCTCGGTGAGCTGCGCGGGCCCGACGGCCGGCCGCGCGACCTGCACCTCAAGGGGTCGGGGCGCACGCCGTTCTCCCGCGGTGGTGACGGGCTGGCCGTCGTCGGGCCCATGCTGCGCGAGGTCGTGGTGAGCCGGGCGATGCACGCCCTCGACATCCCCACCACCCGCTCGCTCGCCGTCGTCGCGACCGGACGCCCGGTGCGCCGGGAGACCGTGCAGCCGGGGGCGGTGCTCGCCCGCGTCGCCGCCAGCCACCTGCGGGTCGGCACGTTCCAGTACACCCGGGCCACCGGCGACGTCGACCTCCTGCGCCGGCTCGCCGACCACGCGATCGCCCGGCACCACCCCGACGCCGCCCAGGCCGAGCAGCCCTACCTCGCGCTGTTCGAGGCGGTGGTCGCGGCGCAGGCGGAGCTGGTGGCCCGCTGGATGCTGGTCGGCTTCGTCCACGGGGTCATGAACACCGACAACACGACGATCTCCGGCGAGACGATCGACTACGGGCCCTGCGCCTTCCTCGACGCCTTCGACCCCGCCACGGTCTACAGCTCGGTCGACGAGGGCGGGCGCTACGCCTACGGCAACCAGCCGGCGGCCGTGGAGTGGAACCTGGCCCGGTTCGCCGAGGCCCTCCTCCCGCTGCTGCACGACGACCAGGAGCAGGCGGTGGCCCTCGCGGTGGCGGCGCTGGGCGGGTTCCGTCCCCGGTACGACGAGGCCTGGGCGGCCGGGATGCGCGCCAAGCTCGGCCTGCCCGAGGGCCTGGACGACGGCGTGGTCGCGGCCCTGGCCGACGACTGGCTGACCCTGCTCCGGAACGACCGCGTCGACCTCACGTCGTCCTTCCGCGCCCTCGGTGCCGCGGCCCGCGGGGACGTCGACCGCGCGCGCAACCTGTTCCTCGACCTGGCCGGGTTCGACGCCTGGGTGCAGCGGTGGCGGGCGGCCGGGCCGGACCCCGAGCGGATGGACCGGGCCAACCCCGTCTACGTCCCCCGCAACCACCTCGTCGAGGAGGCCCTCACCGCGGCGACCGACGGCGACCTGGCGCCGCTGCACCGGCTGCTCGAGGTGCTGGCCCGGCCGTTCGACGAGCGCCCGGGGCTCGAGCGCTACGCGGCTCCCGGGCCGGCCGGTCCCTACCGGACGTTCTGCGGCACCTGAGCCGGCGGGGCTGCCGTCTTCCGGGCTGAGGCCAACCGGGCCGCGTAGCGGTCGCGGAGGAGGCCGACGAGCGGGCCCAGCCCCGGCGGCGGGCTGTCGGCCCACCAGGCCAGCCACACCGGGACCGGCGGGGCGTCGCGCACCCGGCGGTAGACGACGCCCGGACGGGGGTGCTGCACCGCGGTGCCCTCCGCCGTGAGGCCGACGGCCTGACCGGCCGCGATGAGGGTCAGCCACTCGTCGACGCCGCGGACGGCGCGCGTCGCCGCCGGGGCGGTCGGCGGGGACCACAGCTCGGAGGTCGTCGTCCCGGTCAGGCCGTCGACGGCGACCGTGCGGCCGGCGAAGTCGGCGAGGCGCACCGAGCGCCGCCGGGCAAGGGGGTCGTCGGCGGCGAGGGCCGCGTAGCGCTGCTCGGTGCCCAGGAGGGCGGTTCCCAGGCGGGGGTCCTCGACGGTGCGGCGGAGCACGCAGACGTCGGCGCTGCCCTCGGTCAGGCCCGCGGTCGGGGTGTTGGACTGGACGAAGACCAGCGCCGACCCGGGGTGGTCGGCGGCCCAGTGCCGTTGGACGGCGGTGGTGTGCCGGCCGAGGGCGGCCCAGGCGTAGCCGACCCGCAGCTCGCCGCGGGCCTGCTCGGCGGCACGCTGCATCGCGGCGACCTCCTCGAGGACCCGGCGGGCGTGCCCGACGACGCTCGTCCCCACGGTCGTCAGGGCCAGCTCGCGGGTGGTGCGCCGGAGGACGCGGGCGCCCAGCGCGCGCTCCAGGGCGGCCACCGTCCGGGAGACCGACGCCTGCGACGTGTGCAGGACGGCCGCGGCGCCGGTGAAGGTGCCGGCGTCCACGACGGCGAGGAGGGTGCGCAGCTGCCGCACCTCGGGATCCATACGGCAACCGTATCGATGGTCCCGTGATCGGCATTTCCCTCGGACGCCGGCCGTGCTGATACTCGGCCAGGTGGTGGGGGAGGAGAGCCGGCCGGTCCGGCCGGTGCGCGGGATGGCGACCATGTCCGGCAGCGCGCTGAGCAACCAGCTCGGTGCGGCGGTCGGGGCCTCGGCCTTCGACGCCGTGGGACCGGCCGGCGTGGTGGCGGTGCGCCAGTGGGTGGCGGCCGCGGTGCTCGTGCCGCTGGCCCGCCCGTCCCTGCGTCGGATGACGTGGCCGCAGTGGTGGCCGGTGCTCCTGCTGGCGGTCGTGTTCGCGGTGATGAACCTGTCGCTGTACACGGCGATCGACCGCATCGGGCTGGGCTTGGCCGTGACCCTGGAGTTCCTGGGCCCGCTGGGCGTGGCGCTGGCCGGATCGCGGTCCCGGCGCGACCTGCTGATCGCCCTGGTCGCCGCCGGTGGTGTCTACGTCCTGGTCCTGCCCGGGTCGTCGAGCGACCTGCCGGGGCTCAGCGCGGGCGTGCTCGCGGGGGCCTGCTGGGCCGCCTACATCGTCCTCAACCGGGTCGTCGGAGCCCGCCTGCCCGGACTCCAGGGGCCGGCCGTCGCGACCTCGCTGTGCGCGGTCGCCCACCTGCCCGTCCTGCTGGTGCTGGGCGCGCAGGGGCGGCTCACCGGGGCGCCGCTGCTGTACGCCGTCGCCGCGGGGGTGCTGTCGTCGGCGGTGCCGTACGCCGCCGACCTCGCGGCGCTCCGTCACGTGCCGCCGAGGTTCTTCGGGGTGTTCATGAGCGTCCACCCCGTGCTGGCCGCGATCGTCGGCACGGTCGTCCTGAGCCAGGTCCTCGTGCTGCGCGAGTGGGTCGGCATCGCCGTGGTGGTGCTCTCCAACGCCGCAGCCGTCGCCTTCCGGCGTCCGACTGCCCCTGATCCGGCCGATCCGGCCCCCGGGCCGGCGCTGGGGGTGCGTCCGACGGCGGGGGCCGTCGCGAACTCGTCCTGAGGAACGTGCCGCCGCGTCCTCCCACACGTGCACACCCGTGCGCGCCGGGGCGCACGGGTGTGCGAGATCGCGGTGGCTCAGGCTGCGGTGGCGAGGCGTTCGGGTGGGAGGAGGATCTCGGTGCCGTCGGGTCGCCAGGTGCGCCGGTCCGCCGCTCAGGCGCCGCCGGCGACCGCCTCGTCCCACGGCACGCCGTCAGCGACCATCCGCCGGTAGGGCAGCAGTGCGCGCGTCGCGCCGAACCCCACGGCGGCGGACAGCCGGCCGGCGTCGCCGGTGAGCGCGACGAAGGCGCCGTCGAGGTCGCCGTGCACGACCCGGACCTCGTCGCTCGGCCGCACCCGCCCGACCACCTGCAACCGCGCGCCCAGTTGGTCGCTCCACACGTAGGGGACGGCGTCGTGCACGGTCGGCGTCCCGGTCAGGTTGGCCGCGACCACGCCGGCGGTCTCCACGGCGTTGGTCCAGTGCTCCACGCGGACGTCCTCCCCGTAGCGCGGGTGGTGCCAGCGGGCGAGGTCGCCGACGGCGAAGACGTCCTCGGCGCCGCGGGCGGCGAGCCGCTCGTCGCAGACGACGCCGTCCCGCAGGTCCAGCCCCGAGCCCGCGAGCCAGTCGGTCGCCGGCACCGTCCCCAGGCCGAGCACGACGACGTCGGCGGGCAGGACGGAGCCGTCGGTCAGCGTGACCCCCGTGACCCGCTCGTCGCCCCCCTCGACCGACGCCACGGACGCGCCCAGTCGGACGTCGACTCCGGCGGCGGCGTGCCGCCGGGTCACGGCGGTGCCCAACTCGGGTCCCAGGCCGCGCACCAGCAGCGCGGGCAGTGGCTCGACCAGGGTCACCGGGCAGCCGGTGTGGTGCAGGGTCCAGGCGACCTCCGTGCCGATGAAGCCGCCGCCCACCACGACCACGCGCCGGCCGGGGAGCGCGGCGGCCCGGATCGCCACCGCGTCCGACGCCGTCCGGAGCAGGTGGACGCCGGGCCGGGGCTCCAGGCCCGGGAGCGTCCGGGCCGTCGATCCCGTGGCGAGGACGAGGGCGTCGTAGGACAGCTCGTCGCCGCCGTGCAGGACGACGGCGCGGCGCCCGAGGTCCAGGTCGGTGGCGCGGGCGGTCACGAGCCGCACGTCCAGCTCCGCCAGGGCCTCGGGGGAGGCCAGCGGAGCGGGCGCCGCGGCCGGGTCGGCGAGCACCTCCTTGCTCAGGGGCGGGCGGTCGGCAGCCACGCCGTCGGGGGAGCCGGGCTCCTCCCCGACGAGGACCACCTCGGCGTCGCTGCCCCGGCGCCGCAGGCCCTGGACCGTCCGGACGCCGGCCAGCGACGCCCCCACCACGACGATCCGCACCGCGGCCTCAGCGCTCCGTCGCGACGACGGCGTCGGCGGCTCCCCACGGGGTCACCGGGCCGGTGCGGTCGGCGTACCGCTCCGGGAGGTCGTCGACGATGTCCCAGGTCGCCGACAGCCGCCCGAAGCCGACGAACACGGCCAGGTGCACGCCGAGCTCGACGACCTCCGGCTCGCTGAAGTGGCGCCGGAGCCGGTCGAACACCGCGTCGTCCACGGCCAGGTGGTCGGTGGCGACCAGGTCGGCGTAGTGCAGCGCGGCCTTCTCGGCCGGGGTGAGGTCGGGGGCCTCCTCGGGCCGCTCCAGCGAGCAGACCAGTTCCTCGGTGACCCCGTCGTCCACGCCGCTGGCCTGCCGCAGCGCCATGCAGCTGCGGCACTGGTTGTGGAAGGCCACCCGCAGCCGGACCAGCTCCACCAGCCGGGCCGGCAGGCACGACGCCGCGGTCAGCTCCCGCCGGAACGCCAGGAACGCGGTGGTGAGGTCGGGCCGCTGGGCGAGGACGCGGAGCAGGCCCAGCCCCTGGGGGTCGGCGAGGGCGCCGGGCCCCAGCTCGGCCTGCACCGAGGGGGCGAAGGCCTGCGGCTCGACCGCGGCCAACCGTGCCATGCGGACCTCCCGGCGTCGGTGGGCTCAGGCGCCCAGGACGTGCAGCATCGACAGGACCGTAGTGTGCACCGGCGCCGGCACCCCGCCGGCGGCCGCGAGGTCGGCCACGGCGCCGGCCATGGCCGACAGCTCCGTGCGCCGCCCGGCCATGACGTCGCTGCACATCGACGTGTGGTGCTCCCCGGTCCCCTCGAAGACCCGGCTGGCGTGCGCCCAGGCGGCGTCGCGGTCCAGCGCGACGCCCTGGGTCCGCGCGACCGCCACCACCTCGTCGAACATCCGCTCCACCAGGGCCCGGCCCTCCGGGTGCCCCCAGACGGTCCCCACCGTCGCCCGCAGCACGGAGCTGACCGGGCTCATGACCGCCATGGCCAGCTTCCCCCAGATCGCGACGTCGACGGGGCGCGCGTGCACCGCGGGGAGGCCCGCCGCGTCCAGGGCGGCCACGACGTCGTCCGCCCGGTCCCCGGCCTGCGCCTGCCCCGAGGCGCCGACGTGGGTCAGGGACCGCCGCTCGGCGGTGGACCCGGTGATGCTGATCGTGCCGGGGGACCGCACGGTGGCGCCCACCGTCGTCACGCCGACGAGGGCCCGCCGGCCGCCCACCGCCCCCGCGAGGACGGCGTCGTTGCCCAGCCCGTTCTGCAGGCTCACCGCCACGCCGCCCGGGGCGAGCGCGGGGGCGGCGGCGGTGACGGCCGCGGCGGAGTCGTAGGTCTTGGTGAGGACGACGAGCACGTCGACCGACCCGGGCGACAGGTCGGCCGCGGTGACCGCCACCGGGACGGCCACCTGCCAGGCGTCGTCCCCGGGCGGGACCACCCGCAGCCCCCGGTCGGCCACGGCGCGGACGTGCTCGCCGCCCCGCCCGACCAGGACGACGTCGGTGCCGGCCCGCGCGAGGAACGCGGCGAACGCCGAGCCCATGCCACCCGCGCCGACCACGGCGATGCGCCCGACCACGTGGCCTCCTGCGGTGTCTGCCGACGATTCGTAGTGAAGACCCTAGCGACGAAAAGTGTGACCTTCTACACTCCCGGCAGTGGTCGTGCCGGCGACCGACCGGCAGCCGCGGAGGAGCCCTGATGAGCCTGGTCCAGGACGTCGCCGCCACCCGCGTGGTCTCCGAGAGCGACCCGCGGTTCCAGATCGCCGCGGCGCGGCGGATCCTGCACCGCGAGGGCCTCGACAGCCAGGTCGGCGGGCACGTGAGCCTCCGGGTGCCGGGGGAGGACGCCTTCCTCGTCACGCCGTTCCAGTACTTCGACGAGACGCTCCCCGAGCACGTCAGCAAGGTCGGCTTCGACATGCAGGTCCGCGAGCCGGGCACCCTGCCGGCGTCGGTCGGGATCACCTTCCACGCGTCGATCTACCAGGCCCGCCCGGACGTCAACTGCGTGATCCACACCCACGCGAAGAACATGGCGGTGCTGTCGACGACCGACGTCCCCTTCGGCGTCTACTACGACTACGCGGCGCTGTTCCTCGACGAGGTCGTCGCGTGGAAGGACGACCCCGACCTGGTGCCCAGCGAGGAGGGCGAGATGATGGCGCGCGCCCTCGGCCCGCGCCGCGCCCTGCTCATGGGCCACCACGGCTCGCTGCACGTCGGGGACTCCCTCGAGCACACGACCATCGAGGCCCTGCTCATGGAGCTGTGCGCCGGGTACCAGCTCGCGGCCATGGCCGTGGGCGGCAAGCCCCTCGACGAGCACACGGCCCGCAGCTACCGCAACGCCTACCTCAAGTACGGCTTCCGCGAGCAGATGTGGCTGGCGAACTACCGGCGCCTGCTGCGCAGCGACCCCGACCTGTTCGCGACGCTGGCCCGCGACTGACCCGGCTCGGGCCGGACCCGGCGGCACGCGGGCACGTGCGCGGCAGGAGGAGCGCGGTCACCGTCGCCGACCTGCGCGAGCAGGCGCGGCGGCGGCTGCCGCGGATGGTGTTCGACTTCGTCGACGGCGGCGCCGAGGACGAGGCGACGGTCCGGGAGAACCGCCGGGCCTTCGCCGACGTCGCGCTGCGCCCCCGCGTGCTGGTCGACGTGAGCACGCGGCCCCAGGGGGTCCGCGTGCTGGGCCAGGACCTGGCGCTGCCGGTGGTCCTCGGACCCACCGGGCTGGCCCGCATGGTCGACCCCGCGGGTGAGGCCGCGGCGGCCGTGGCCGCCGAGCGGTTCGGCACCGTGTCGGTGGTGAGCTCCGGCTCCAGCGTGTCGTTCGAGGACGTCGCCGCGGCCGTGCGGGTGCCGCAGTGGTTCCAGCTGTACCCGTGGGGCGACCGGGCCACGATCGAGGCCCTCATCGACCGCGCCCGCGCCTGCCGGTACCGGACGATGGTGGTGACCGTCGACGTCCCGGTGGTGGGCGCCCGGGAGAAGGACCTGCGGAACGGGCTGACCGTCCCCCCGCGGGTGAGCCCCCGCACCGGGTGGGACGTGCTCAGCCACCCGCGCTGGCTGGCCGGGCTGCTGACCTCGCCCAAGGTCACCTTCGCCAACTTCACCGGGCTGCTGCCCGACGCCCGGGGGACCAGCGGCCTCGCCGCGGCCACCCAGGGGCTGCTCAACCCCGGCCACACCTGGGACGACCTCGCGTGGATGGTCGCGCAGTGGGACGGGCCGGTGCTGCTCAAGGGCGTCATGACCGCCGAGGACGCGCGCCGGGCGGTCGACGTCGGCTGCGCCGGGGTGGCGGTGTCCAATCACGGCGGCCGGCAGGCGGACTCCCTGCCGGGGGCCCTCGACGTCCTCGGCGAGGTCGTCGACGCGGTCGGCGAGCAGGTCGACGTCCTCCTCGACGGCGGCGTGCGCCGCGGCACCGACGTCGTCAAGGCGCTGGCCCTCGGCGCCCGGGCCTGTCTCGTCGGGCGGCCGTGGCTCTACGCGCTCGCCGCCGGGGGACCGCGGGGGGTCGAGCGCCTGCTCGAGGTGCTGCGGGACGAGGTCGACCGCACGCTGGCGCTCCTCGGCCGGCCGGGCGTGCACACCCTCGACCCGTCGGCGGTCTGCGTCCGCCCCGGACGGGGCTGGGTGCCGGCCGGGAAGCCGAGCTAGCGGCGGGGGCGGGCCGCCGCTGGGCGCCCCGCCCCCGCCGGCGGCTCACTGCGGTGCCGCGACCTCCCGGTGCCAGGCCCGCGAGGCGGCCCGCTCGGCCAGGTCGAACCGGTAGAGCTCGCAGGCGTTGCGCCAGGTGAGCTTCTCGATGACCGGCTCGGACAGGAACCCGAGCTGCCGGTGCATGTACTCCTGGGTGTCCGGCCAGGTGGAGTCCGCGTGCGGGAAGTCGCACTCCACCGTCACGCGGTCCTCCCCGATGCGGTCCAGCATCTCGAAGCCGGCCGCGTCGTCGAGCGCGCAGAACCAGAAGTTGCGCCGCAGCACGTCGTTGGGGTGCATCTCCTCGTCGGTCCAGCCCCCGGTGAAGTCGCGGTAGCGGAAGCAGTGCTCCACCCGGTCGAGCAGCGAGGGCACCCAGCCGATGCCGCCCTCGGAGATGGCGATGCGCAGCCCGGGGAAGCGGAGGGCCACCTTGGAGAACAGCCAGTCCGCCGTCGTGATGATCGAGCCGACGAAGAACAGGGACGTCGTCACCTCCGGCGGCGCGTCCGAGGAGCCGCCGACCAGCGCCGACGCGGAGCCCACGTGCAGCGACAGCGTCGTGTCGGTCTCCTCGCAGGCCCGCAGGACCGGGTCCCAGTAGCCGGTGTGGATGCTGGGCAGCCGGAGCCGCTCGGGGATCTCCGGGAACGACAGCGACCGGAACCCCCGCTCGGCGTTGCGGCGGATCTCCGCGGCGGCGATCTCCGGGTCCCGCAGCCAGGTGATCTGCTGGGGGATGAACCGCTCGGGGTCGGCGCCGCACCAGGACTCCAGGTGCCAGTCGTTCCAGGCGCGCATCGCGGCCAGCCCGAGCTCGGGGTCCTTGGTCTCGGCGAACCGGGCGCCGGCGAACCCGGCCACCATCGACGGGAAGCACAGCGAGGCCCAGACCCCGGCGACGTCCATGTCGGCCAGGCGGGCGTGCGGGTCCCAGGAGCCGCGGCGCATGTGCTCGAAGCGGGTCGGCTCCATCGAGTACTCCGACGGCGGGCGGCCGGCCACGGCGTTGGTGCCGGCGTTGGGGATGACCCGGTCCTCCATCACCCAGACCTGGCCGCCGTCCTGCTCGACCACCCGGGGGCCCTGCTCGACGAAGCGCTGCGGCAGGCGGCCCTCGAAGGTGTCCGGGGGCTCCACGAGGTGGTCGTCGACCGAGACGATCGTGTAGCGGCGTGGCCGCGGTTCGGGTTCGGGCAGGAAGGTGACCGTCGAGCTCCGCGACGCCCCGATGGACAGGCCTTCGAGTGTGGTCATGGCTCCTCCGAGTTCCAGGACGGACCGGGGTGGGGAGTGCCGGGCTCGTGTGAGGCCGGTCACGCGACCGTAGGAGGCGGCGGAAAGCGGGTCAAGCACCCGTCGTCAGGCGGCTGACGACGGATGGTCGGCCGACGGGCCGCGGCCCCGCGCACCGCCGTGGACGCCCGTAGCCCACCGCCGGGAGGTGCCCCGTCCCCGTCGCCGGATCGTTATGCCGCCGAGCGTCGCTAGTTCATTGACCACGGAATCGGCGCGCTTCTATCCTGCGGCGACCTGTGACGGCGATCACCGGACCAGTCCCCCTGGAGGCCAGCCATGTCCCGTCGGAACCGACTCCTCAGCGCGGCGGCGCTGGCGCTGCTCACCGTGACGGCGTGCGGCAACGTCGCCAGTGACGACGGGGGAGGGGGCGGCGGGTCCGGGGGCGAGGCGCCGCCGGGCATCAGCGACGAGACCATCACGCTGGGCGCGACGCTGCCCCTGACCGGGACGGCCGCGGTCGCCGGGCAGGGCCTCGAGGCCGGCCTGCGGATCGCCGCGGACAAGATCAACGAGGCGGGCGGGATCGGCGGCCGGCAGGTGGAGCTGGTCCTGCTGGACGACGGGTTCACCCCCGACCGGGTGGTCACCAACGTCCGCCGCCTGGTCTCGCAGGAGAACGTCTACGCGCTGGTCGCGCCGGCCGGCTCGCAGGGCCTGCCCGGCGCCTGGCCGTTCATCGCCGAGAACGGGACGCCGGTGTGGGGGCCGGTCTCCCCGTCGGACCCGCAGCAGCAGGAGGTCTACCTCCTCGGGCCGACGCGGACGACGCAGGACCAGGTCGCGATCGACTACTTCGCGGCGCAGGGGGCCACCCGGCTCGCGGTCATCCAGCAGGACAACGACCTGGGCCTGTCGGCCGAGGAGGCGCTGGACCTGCAGCTGTCCAAGCACCCCGAGATGGAGCTGGTCGCCCAGGAGGTCACCCAGACCGGCGGTACGGACGTCTCCTCCGCGGTCAACAACGTCGTCGCCGCCAACCCCGACGCCGTCCTGCTGGCGACCGACAACACCCAGGTGGCCCTGGTGCTCCAGCAGCTGCGCAGCCGCGGCGTCACCGTGCCGGTCTTCGCCGACCAGGGCGGCGCCGGCACCGGCGGCCCGAGCGCGGTCGGCCCGGCGGGGGCGGCGGCCGAGGGCTTCATCGGCGGCCTGCAGGTGAACCTCACGACGGCCGAGGCCGAGCAGGTCGCCGAGTGGCGCGAGCTGGCCGAGCAGTACGACGGCGAGCAGGGCACCAGCGGCTTCTCGCTGCAGACCTACAGCTACCTGCTGGCCTTCGCCGAGCTCGTGGAGCGGATGGGCGACGACCTGTCCTACGAGAACTTCCACGCCACCGCGGAGGGTCTCGCCGACGACCCGATCGCGCTGGGCACCGTGCCGGACATCGAGTGCGGGGAGCTGCCCGAGGGGCACACCTGCGTCCAGTCCGCCGGTCTGGCCGTCTACACCAACGGTGCCTGGTCGCTGCTGCAGGACTTCCAGGCCCCCGAGTGACCCGGGGCGGTCCGGCCGGTGCCCGCGCGGGCGCCGGCCGGACCGTCGCTAGCTCATTGACGACGCCTGGACCGCGTCCCTACCATGCGAGCACAGACGTGACGTGGCTCACGGAGGCCGCCATGGCCGGGGAACGCAGGACCCGGGGTGCCGGCCCGTCTCGCGGCCGGTGCCGCACCCCTTCCGCAGCCCGGCGCCCGCCGGCCGCACCCATCCCCGCGGGGAGCCGAGTCCCCGGGAGCGGCTCCCCGACGCCGCCCGGACACCCAGACAGGAAGGGCCCATGCTCCAGTCGATACTGAGCGGCCTCGAGGCGGGTAGCTGGTTCAGCCTGCTCGGGCTGGCCATCGTCGTCGTCATGAAGGCGGCGGACGTGCCCAACTTCGCGATGGCGGAGATCGGGCTCGTCGCGACCTACATCGGGACCTCGCTCGCGGCGGCCGGGGTCGACTTCTGGGTGGCCGTCGTCGTGACCCTGCTCGCCGGGGTCGTGGTGGCGGTGCTCATCGACGTGGGCCTGATGCGCCGCCTCGCCGGGCACGGGCACTTCCCGCTACTGCTCATGACGATCGGGCTGTCGCTCGCGCTCAACGCGCTCATCGGCCGGATCTGGGGTCAGGAGGCCCGGCGCTTCGACGCCCCGTGGTCGGGGTCGTTCGTCAGCATCGGCGGGGTCGACGTGAGCGTCGCGCAGATCGTCACGATCGTCCTCGGCGCCGGAGGTGCGATCGCGATCACCGCCTTCTTCCGCACCTCCCTCGGCGCGCAGATGCGGGCGGTCGCGGAGAACCGGGCGACGGCCCGGCTGGTCGGCGTCCGGGTCGGGCGGGTCTCGGCCATGGCGTGGGCGCTCGGCGGCGCCATCGCGACGCTGGCGGTGATGCTGCAGGCGCAGTCCACGCTGGTCTCCACCCACTCGGCGGCCTCGCTGATCGTGTATGGGTTCGTGGCCGCCACCATGGGCGGCTTCGTCTCCCTCATCGGGACGTTCTTCGGCGGGCTGGCCCTGGGCCTCATCCAGTCGCTGGCCGGCCTGTACATCTCGACCAGCATCGAGTTCGCGGTCGCCCTGCTGGCCGTCGTCCTGGTGCTGCTGGCCCGTCCGTCCGGCTTCACCGCGGGATTGAGGTTGCGCGATGTCTGAGCTGTCCACCCGCCTCGAGGTCGAGCTGGCCGACGAGGCGGGCATCGAGGCGACCGTCGCCACCCCCGTCGAGGCGCCCCGCCGGCGGCGTCCGCTGCTCACCCTCGCCGTCCTCGCCGTCGTGGTGGTGCTGCTCTACGCCCTGCCGTTCGTGGTCAACAGCTACGTGCTGTTCGTGGCCAACCTGACGCTGGTCTACGCCATCGCCACGCTCGGCTTCGACATCCTCATCGGCTGGTCGGGGCAGATCGGGCTGGCCCACGCGGCGCTGTTCGCCGTCGGCGCGTTCGGCAGCACGATCGCGGTCGAACGCGGGCTGCCCTTCCTCGTCACCCTGCCGCTGGTCGCGGTGCTCGCGGCGCTCATGGCCGTGGTCATCGGCTTCCCGGCCATCCGGCTCACCGGGTTCTTCCTCGCCATCGCCACGCTGGCCTTCGGGTTCGTCATCATCGAGGCGCTCACCGCCGCCGACGGGCTCACCGGTGGCGGTGCCGGCAAGGCCGTCGACGTCTGGACGATCCCCGGCATCACCGGGAGCGCGTCGACGTACTTCCTGACCGCGACCATCGCCCTGGTCGCGTTCCTCCTCGCCCGGCGGGCGCTGTTCGGCCGGTTCGGCCGGACGCTGCAGACGGTGCGCCACCTGGGCTCGCTCACCGGCTCGCTCGGCGTCTCGACGCTGCGCTACCGGCTGGTGGCCTTCGGCGTCTCCGGCGGCATCGCCGCGATCGCCGGCGCCCTCTACGCCCAGCTGCAGACGTTCATCTTCCCGGCGATGTTCGACTTCAACCTGCTGGTCCCGTTCCTCGTGATGGTCTTCGTCGGCGGTGCCGGGTCCCTGTACGGGCCGATCGTCGGCGCCGCCTTCGCCGTGGTGCTGGTCGAGGTGTTCCAGGACCTCGGCGACTTCCAGGCGATCGCCTACGGGCTGGCGCTCATGCTGGCGATCACCGTGCTGCGCGGCGGGCTGGTGTCGCTGGGCCGCGAGGCCCGCGACTCCCGCCTGGTGGCCAGACTCACGGGCCGCTCGGCCGCGCGGAAGGGAGCGGTGCGCCGTGGCTGACCCCGACCGGGCGGCGGTCGCCCCCGTCGACCTCGCCGGCATCCGCGTCGCCTTCGGCGGCAACGTCGTCCTGGACGGCGTCGACCTGGCCGTCGGCCGCGGCTTCACCGGGCTCATCGGGCCCAACGGCGCGGGCAAGACGACCTGCCTCAACGTGATCTCCGGCTACCTGCGCCCCGACGGCGGCACGGTCCGGGTGACCGGCGAGGAGGTCACCGGGCGCCCGCCGCACCGGATCGCGGCCCTCGGGGTCTCCCGGACCTTCCAGTCGCCGCGGCTGGTGCCCAACCTCTCCGCGCTGTCGAACGTCATGGTCGGGGCGCACCGCCACTTCCGGCACGGCCACCTCGCCGAGCTGTTCGGCCTCCCCTCGGCCCGGCGGGAGGAGCGGCGGCAGGAGGAGCGCGCCCGCGAGCTGCTGACCACCTTCGGCCTCGGCGACGTCGTCGAGCGGGACGCCGGCTCGTTCCCGATCGGCACCCAGAAGATCATCGAGGTGGCGCGGGCGCTGCTCAACGACCCCGCGGTGGCCCTGCTCGACGAGCCGGCGGCCGGGCTCGGGGCGGAGGACGTCGAGCGCCTGGTCGCCGGGCTCACCGCGTGGGTGACGGCCTCCGACAGCGCCGTCCTGATCATCGAGCACGACCTGGGGCTGATCTCGCGGCTGTGCCCGCAGGTCGCCGTGCTGCACTTCGGCCGGATCATCCAGTTCGGCCGTCCGGACGACGTCCTGCACGACCCCGTGGTCGTCGAGGCCTACCTGGGAGCGGACTTTGCTGTTGACGGTTGACGGGGTCACGGCCGGCTACGGCCGCCTCGAGGTGCTGCACGACGTCTCGCTGCAGGTCGCCGAGGGCGAGATCGTGACCGTCCTGGGCCCGAACGGCACCGGGAAGACCACCCTCCTGCGGCTGCTGTCCGGGGCGCTGCACCCCTGGTCGGGGTCGGTGACCTTCGACGGCACGACGCTGGGCCGCATGGTGTCGGAGCGGCGCGCGGCCCTCGGCCTGTGCCAGCTGCCGGAGGGCCGCGGCATCTTCCAGACGCTCACGGTGGGCGAGAACCTCGACCTCGGCACGGTCAGCGGGCGCGGCTCGGCCGAGGACCGGCGGCGCGACAAGGAGCGGGTGCTGGGCCTGTTCCCCGAGCTGTCCGGCCGGCTGGACGCGCCGGCGGCGTCGCTGTCCGGCGGGCAGCAGCAGATGCTCGCGCTGGGCCGGGCCGTGATGAGCCGGCCGCGGCTGCTCATGGTCGACGAGCTGTCCTTCGGCCTGGCGCCGCGGGTGGTGAGCGACCTGTTCCAGGTCATCCTCGACCTGCGCGAGGGCGGGGTCACCTTCCTCGTCGTCGAGCAGCAGGCGGCCGCCCTGCGGATCTCCGACCGCACCTACGTGCTGCGCAACGGGCGCAACCAGCTCGAGCGTGCCTCGGCGGACCTGCTGCGCTCGGAGGACCTCGTCTCGTCCTACCTGAGGGGCTGAGCGCGGTGCCCGACCCCGCGGGCGAGCTGCACCTGGAGCCGCTGCCCGACCGGCTGCGGCGGCGTGACCCGCCGGTGCCGCCCGACGTGCTGGCGCTGGTGGAGGCCGAGCACGCCCGGTGGCGGACCCTGCACGACCGGCTGGTCGGCCTGATCGCCGCGCTGCTCGACGTGGCCGCCGACGACGGGCGGCCGGTGCGCGAGGTGGTCGACCGGCTGCTGGCCGGCACCCGGGTGTCGCTGGACACGCTCGTCGACGCGCGGATCGACCCGGCGGAGATCGCCGCGCTCCTGCGGGCGCACGGCTCGACCGGCACGGTCACGGCCGAGGACGGCGCCACGGTGTTCCGGCACCGGTGCGGCAGCGGCCAGCGCTACTGGGCCGACCACCCGGAGACGCCGACCGTCGCCGACGGCGAGGTGCCGGGGGTCCCGGGCGGCCGGCCCCGGTACTGCGCCCGCTGCATCGCCACGATCTCCCGCCACGGCGGCGAGCGGTGGCGGGTGGACCCGCCGGCCGACCCGACGGGGCACTGCACGTGGACCGTGGCCGCCGGCGGGTGAGCGCTCAGGTCCCGGCGAGGCCGGCCACCACGGGAGCCAGGGACGCCGCGTCCGAGTCGTAGACGGTCACGTAGGAGAACCCCCACCGCTCGCGGGCCTGCAGCAACCGCTCGGTGACCTGCGCGCGGGGGCCGATCAGGCAGTGCGGGGAGGCGAGCAGCTCCTGCGGGGCGAGGTCCAGGCCGGCCGCCGCGATCCGCCGCGCCGCCACCTCCTCGGGGTCCTCGGTCACCTCGGCCCAGTAGGCGACCAGGTGCAGCTCGGGGGCGGCCGGCCGCCCGGCGGCGGCCGCGCGGACCCAGCCGACCTTCTCGTCGACGGCGTCGGCGAGGGCCGAGCGGGTGGCCTGCGGGCCCACCCGGCCCTCCCGGACGTCGATGTTCACGCTGACCACGTCGGCCAGCCGCCCGGCCAGCCCCAGCACCCGCGGTCGGGCGCCGCCGACCAGCAGCGGAGGCCGGGGCCGCTGCCGGGGGACCGGGACGCTGCGCAGGCCGGTGACGCGGGCGTGCTCGCCGGTCCACGTCACCGGACCGGAGCTGCCGAGCACGGCGTCGAGCAGCTCCAGGGTCTCGGCCAGCCGGTCCACGCGCAGGCCCGGCGGGTCGAACGGCAGCCCGGAGACGGCGTAGTCGGCGGGCATCCAGCCGGCGCCGATGCCGACCTCCAGCCGCCCGTCGCACAGCACGTCGAGGGTCGCCAGCTCCTTGGCCAGCACCGCGGGGTGGCGGAAGTCGTTGTCCAGGACCAGCGTGCCCAGCCGGATCGAGGAGGTCGCCTGGGCGGCGGCGGCCAGCGTGAGCAGCGGCGAGGCGGGGGACCGGTCGAAGTG
The DNA here is from genome assembly GCF_048569675.1 of Geodermatophilus sp. CPCC 206100. Classification (NCBI taxonomy): domain Bacteria; kingdom Bacillati; phylum Actinomycetota; class Actinomycetes; order Geodermatophilales; family Geodermatophilaceae; genus Geodermatophilus; species Geodermatophilus sp. CPCC 206100. The sequence goes on along the minus strand of NZ_JAQISV010000008.1, from coordinate 117,404 downwards.
GTCGCTCACCTGGAACGTGCCGAAGCCGTCGTCCTCGGCCCGGCGGGCGCGGTCCAGCCACTCGGCACGCGTCGCGGCCGGCCGCATCGCCAGGACGCCGAACCGGAGGGGGGTGCTCACCGCGGGGGGCCCGGCCGGTCCAGCACGTCGCCCAGCCGCTCGCGCCAGGTGGCGAGGTCGACGTAGTCCCGCACCTCGGCCAGCAGCCCGCGCGCCGGGTCCACGATGTAGACGCCGTTGCACTCGATGGCGTACTCCCGGCCGTCGATCCAGAACCGGTCGACCCGCTCCAGCCAGGCGCGGTCCCCGTCGGAGGCGGTGCTGACCACGTCCCAGCGGACCCGCTCGCACCGCGCCAGGATGCGGGCGAAGACCGCCCGGATGGCGGCCGGGCCCACCGCGGGCGGGTGCGGCACGTTGGCGTAGCGGGCGTCGACGGTGAAGCAGGCGGCGACCGCGTCGGGGTCCCGGCTCTCGACCGCGCCGAGGAAGCGCCGGACGGCGGCGTCGACGCCGCCGGCGGGTTCCGGCTCGCCCCGCGGCACCCAGACCCAGGCGGTCCCCGGCATCCCCTCGACCACCGTCACGGCCACCGTGCGCGCGGCGATCCGCCACCCCGCGGGGGTCCGCCGCAGCCGGTCGAGGTAGCGCAGGTGCACCCGCGAGCGCGCGCCGTCCCGGTGCTCGTGGGTGGCGGTGACGTAGGTGGTGGCCGCGGCGGTGTCGCCGTCGAGGCGCACCCGGCTCTGACCCAACTGGTGGTGGGTGCGGCGGAACTCGGCCTGCCCGCGGGCGATCCGGGCCTGGACGGCGGCCAGCCCCGACACGGGGCCGCCGCGGCCGGGCCCGTAGTCGGTGGCGCAGTCGGCGGTGAAGACCGCGTCGAGGCCGGCGATGTCGTACTCGTCGACCCGCTCGCAGAAGGCGGCCAGCACGTCGGCGATCGCGGTCCGGTCGCGGAGCTCGGTGGGGGCGGCTGCGGGGTCGACGTCGTCCATGCCACTCCTCGGTGGTGAGACGTGTGCGTGCCGCAGTCGTTACCACACCAACGACTAATGCGACAAGCCGTTGCCTGGACGTCGGACGGTGCCGTAGGAAAGGGCCTGCACGATGTCGGCTGGGTCACACACCGAGGTGGGCACATGGGCGTCGAACTGCGCGGGCTCGAGGGCAAGGTCGTGCTCGTCACGGGAGCCGGACGGGGTCAGGGGGCCAACCACGCGCGGGAGTTCGCCCGCGCCGGGTGCGACGTGGCGGCCGTCGACATCTGCCGGCCCATCGAGGGGCTGTACGACACCGCCTCCGCCGAGGACCTGGCGCTGACGGTCACACAGGTCGAGGAGCACGGCCGCCGGGCGATCGGCCTCACCGCCGACGTCCGGGACGAGGCCGAGGTGCAGGCCGCCGTCGAGGCCGCGCTGCAGGAGTTCGGGCGGATCGACGTGCTGGTCAACAACGCGGGCATGGCCGCGCTGGACACCATCCACGACATGAGCGCGGCGACGCTCGACGCGGTCATCGACACCAACCTCAAGGGGCCGATGCACGTCGCCAAGTTCGTCGTGCCGCAGATGATCGGCCGCCGGGCGGGCAAGATCATCAACATCTCGTCCGCGGTGATCGGCAGCGGGCACGCGATGCTGTCGCACTACGTGGCCAGCAAGCACGGCGTCGTCGGGCTGACCCGGTCCTGGGCCACCGAGCTCGCCGAGTTCAACATCAACGTCAACGCGATCGCCCCGGCGACGATCAAACCGGGTCCCGACCGGCACGGCTCGGGCATGGTCACCGGGCTGTCGGCCGCGATGGGCATGGACCCGGACGAGGCCTTCGAGGTGTTCTCCGCCCAGGGCAACCTGCCCGGGGACCAGTGGCGGGCGCAGGCGCAGGACATCACCGACGCGGTGCTCTTCCTCGCCTCGGACAACGCGCGGATGGTCACCGGCCACGTGCTGCACGTCGACTGCGGCCAGGCGACGCGCTGATGGCGTCGATGGTCGGGGCGACCGTCGTCCGCAAGGAGGACCCCGCCCTCCTCACCGGCCGCGGCCGCTACGTCGACGACATCCAGCTGCCGGGCGCGGTCTCCATGGCCTTCGTCCGCAGCCACCAGGCGCACGCCCGGGTCACCGCCATCGACACGGAGGCCGCGCGGCAGCTGCCCGGCGTCCTCGGGGTCTGGACGGCCGCCGACCTCGAGGGGCTGCCCAGCACCCGGTCCATCCCGGGGATGGAGCGGCCGTGCCTGGCGTCGGACACGGTCCGCTTCGTCGGGGAGCCGCTCGCCGTCGTCGTCGCGCAGGACCGGTACCGGGCGGCGGACGCCGCGGCCGCCGTGGTCGTGGACTACGAGCCGCTGCCCGTGCTGGCCACCATCGAGGAGGCCATGGCCGAGGGCGCGGCGCCGATCGTGCCCGGGCAGGCGAGCAACGTCGTCATGGACCAGCCCATGACCGAGGACGACGCCGAGGCCGAGCTGGCCGCCGCCCCGCACCGCACCAGCCTGCGGATCCGCAACCAGCGCCTGGCCGCCGTCCCGATCGAGCCCGGCGGCTGCGTCGCCAGCTGGGACAGCACCGGCCTGACGCTGTACGCGACGGTGCAGGCACCCCACCCGGTGCGCAACGAGCTGGCGGTGATGTTCGGTCTGCCGCAGCACGAGGTGCGCGTGGTCGCCCCGGACGTCGGCGGCGGCTTCGGGGCGAAGGCCAGCTTCTACCCCGAGTTCATCCTCACCGCCGAGCTGTCGCGGCGGCTCGGCCGCCCGGTCAAGTTCGTCGAGACCCGCAGCGAGAACCTCGTCTCGATGACCCACGGCCGGGCGCAGCTGCAGGACATCGACGTCGGCTTCGACGACGAGGGCCGGCTGCTGGCGATGCGGGTGGCGATCGTGCAGGACTGCGGCGCCTGGCCGGACGCCACCGGAGCGGGGCTGCCGACGCTCACCATCTTCATGTCCGGTGGCTGCTACAAGGTGGGGAAGATCGCGGCGTCGTTCCGCAGCGTCACGACCAACACCACGCCCGTCGCGGCCTACCGGGGTGCCGGCCGGCCCGAGGCCGCCTACCTCATCGAGCGGGTCATCGACGTGGTCGCCGACGAACTCGGCCGCGACCCGGTCGACGTGCGCCGGGTGAACCTCATCCAGCCCGGGGAGATGCCCTTCGCGACCCAGTGGCCGGGGATCGTCTACGACGAGAGCGACTACCCGCGGCTCCTGGACACCCTGCTCGAGCACCTGGACTACGACGCGCTCAAGCGCGAGGCCGAGGAGCGCCGCCGCGATCGGCAGCGGCCGCTGCTGGGCATCGGCTTCTCCACCTTCGTCGAGATGGGCGGCTTCGGCCCGACGCCGCTGTTCGAGCAGTTCGGCTACATCGGTGGGTGGGAGTCCTCCACCGTGCGGATGAACCCGGACGGCTCGGTGGTGGTCTCGGTCGGGACCAGCCCGCACGGCCAGGGACACGAGACCGCCTTCGCCCAGATCGCCTCCGACGCGCTCGGCGGGATCCCGATGGAGCGGATCACCGTGCGCCACGGCGACACCCAGACCATCCAGGAGGGCATCGGCACCATGGGCAGCCGGGCGATCCCGGTCTGCGGCCCCGCCGTGCAGCGCTCCAGCGACAAGGTCCGCCAGAAGCTCCTGCAGATCGCCGCCCACCTGCTCGAGGCCAGCGAGGACGACATCGAGCAGGACGGCGAGCGGTTCGCCGTCCGCGGCACGCCCGGCGCCGAGGTCGCCCTCGCCGACGTCGCGCTCACCGCCTACAAGCCGCACAAGCTGCCCGAGGGGATGGAGATCGGGCTGCAGGTCATGGACTACTACGAGCCGACCAACCTCAGCTACCCCAGCGGAGCGCACGCCTGCGTGGTCGAGGTGGACCGCGCGACCGGCCGTGTGGGGGTGCTGCGCTACGTGGCCGTCGACGACTGCGGCACGGTCATCAACCCGCTGACCGCACGCGGCCAGGTGGAGGGCGGGCTCGCGCAGGGCATCGCGCAGGCGCTCCTGGAGGAGGTCGTCTACGACGGCGAGGGGCAGCCGGTCACGTCCTCCCTCATCGACTACCAGGTGCCGGGCGCGCCCGACGTCCCCGGCATGGAGACCCACCACATCGAGGTCAAGAGCAGCTTCAACCCGCTGGGAGCCAAGGGCCTGGGCGAGTCCGGGGCGACCGCGGCACCGCAGGCGGTGGTCAACGCCGTGGTGGACGCGCTGTCGCACCTCGGCGTCCGCAACCTCGACATGCCGTTGACCCCGTTCCGGGTCTGGACGGCGATGCGCGCCGCCGAGGAGGGCCGCCCCGCCCCGGCGCCCGACGGGTCGGCGCCACCGCCCGAGGCGATGCGGCCCGACGCGGACGCGCCCCCACCCCCGGAGGGCATGCCGACACCGCCGGCGGACGGCGACGACACCTGGAAGGTGACCCCGTGAGTGAGCATCGCAGCGAGCGCCAGCGAGCGAGGAGCGGAGCGAGCGGCGCCGCGGAGCGGGGGATGGACTCATGAGGCACGACGTGACGCTCCGCGTGAACGGGGTCGTCCAGGAGCACACCGTGTGGTCGCGGCAGCTGCTGGTGCACCACCTGCGCGAGACGCTGGGGCTCACCGGCACGCACGTCGGCTGCGACACCTCCAACTGCGGCGCGTGCACGGTCCTGCTCGACGGGGTCGCGGTGAAGTCCTGCACGGTGTTCACCGTGGCCGCCGACGGGGGCGAGGTCCTCACCGTCGAGGGGCTGGCGCAGGACGGGGAGCTCACGCCGGTGCAGGAGGGCTTCCGCCAGTGCCACGGGTTGCAGTGCGGGTACTGCACGCCGGGCATGGTGGTCTCCGCGACAGGCCTCCTGCTGGACCGGCCCGATCCCACGGGCGAGGAGATCCGCGAGGGCCTGGAGGGCAACCTCTGCCGCTGCACCGGCTACCAGATGATCGTCGAGTCGGTCCGGTGGGCGGCCGAGCACGGTGGCCCCGGTGCCGCCGCCGAGGCGCACCGCTCGCGCGCCGAGGCGGGCGCGCCGTGATCCCCGCCGAGTTCGACTACCTGGCCGCGTCCTCGCTCGACCACGCCCTCGACCTCCTGGGCGAGCACGGCGACGAGGCGAAGCTGCTGGCCGGCGGGCACTCGCTCATCCCGCTCATGAAGTTCCGCCTCGCCGCGCCGTCGGTGCTGGTCGACATCAGCCGGCTGACCGAGCTGCGCACCCTCGACCGCTCCGACGGCGTCCTCCGGCTCGGTGCCGGGCTGCGGATCCGCGACCTCGAGCTCTCCCCGGTCGTGCGCGAGCAGCTACCTCTGCTCGCCGCCGCGGCCGCCTCGGTCGGCGACCGCCAGGTGCGGGCCCGCGCGACCATCGGTGGCACGGTCGTCCACGGCGACCCGGCGGCGGACCTCCCCGCCGTGCTGGTGACCCTCGACGCCACGCTCGTGCTGCGCGGACCCGCCGGCCGGCGGGAGGTCCCGGCCGCCGAGTTCTTCGTCGACTTCTGGGAGACCGACTGCCGGCTCGACGAGGTCCTCGTGGAGATCGTCGTGCCGGCGCTGCCCGGCCGGCGCTGGGGCTTCCAGAAGTTCCGGCAGCGCAGCCAGGACTGGGCGACGGTCGGGGTCGCCGTCCAGGAGACCGCCGACGGGCAGCACGCCGTCGGGCTGGTGAACATGGCGCCGGTGCCGTGGCGGGCCTCGGCCGTGGAGGACGCGCTGCGCGCGGGCGCCTCGGCCGACGAGGCCGCCGGGCACGCCGCCGAGGGCGCCGCGCCGCCGTCGGACCTGCGGGGCGACTCCGCCTACCGGGCACACCTGGCCCGGGTGCTCACCGCCCAGGCACTCAGCGAGGCCGGGGCGTCGTGACGGAGCAGCTGGAGGCCGACGTCGTCGTCCTGGGCACCGGCCCCGGCGGGATGGCGGCGGTCGCCGAGGCCGCTGCGCAGGGCGCCTCGGTGGTGGCGGTGGAGGCCCTCGACCACATCGGCGGCAACTGCGTCTGGTCGACCGGGTACCTGGCGTTCGTCAACTCCGCGATGCAGGCCGAGCAGGGCATCACCGACGACGAGGACACCTTCGTCCGGGACGCCGCCCACATGGTCGAGCTGGCCCGCGACTCCTTCGGCGTCGTGTGGGACGAGGACCTGGTGCGGCTGTTCGCCCGGGAGAGCGCCGAGACCTACCGGCTGCTCACCGAGCGGGGGGTGCGCTTCAGCCGGTTCATCCCGCGGCCGGCCCAGCACACGATCGACCGGATGGCCGCCGTCGAGGACACCTGGATGTTCCAACGGGCGTTCCAGCCCGACTTCGAGCAGCCGTCGGTCACCACCCTGTTCGGCACCACGGCGCAGCGGCTGCGCACCGACGCCGACGGCCGGGTGGTCGGCGTGCTCGCCGAACGCCGGGACGCCGAGGGCGGCGCGACGCCGGTGGAGGTCCGGGCGCGCACCGGCGTCGTCCTGGCGACCGGCGGCTACCAGTCCAACCACCTGCTCCGGCAGCGCTACATGCCCGAGCACCTGGCGCGCGGGCCCTACCTCGGGGTGGACACCTGCCGCGGCGACGGCCACCTCATGGGCTCCGCGGTCGGCGGGGACCTGGTCAACATGACCTTCGTACCGCCGCTGGTGATCGTCTCCTCCTCGCTGGTCGAGGACGCGATCGCGGTCAACGAGGCGGGGGAGCGGTTCCACGACGAGGCCGGGCCCTACGAGGACCGGGTGGCCGCGCTGCTGGCCCAGCCCGGACGGCGCGGCTGGTACGTCTTCGACGCCGAGGTGACCGAGGAGAAGGCGGCGCTGATCGCCCAGATGCCCCGCCCGGGGGTGAGCGCCGGCTCGCTCCCGGAGCTCGCGGGCCTGATCGGCGTGCCGGCCGAGGCGCTCGAGCGCACCGTCGCCGGCTGGAACGACTTCCTCGCCGGCCCGGCGACCGTGGACCCCGCGTTCGGCCGGGTGGTGCTGCCGCCCCGCCGGCGCACCGCCGCGCGGGCGCCGTTCAGCGCGGTGCCGATGGTCGTCGGCGTCAACTTCTGCGCCGGTGGCTTCCGGGTGACCCAGTCGATGCAGGTCATCGACGTCTTCGGCGACCCGGTGCCCGGCCTGTACGCCGCCGGTGACTGCGTCGGCGGCCTGAACCCCGTGTCCGACCTCGGCGGCATCCACATCTCGGGCGGGTTCACCCTCGGCCGGGTCGCCGGCCGGTCGGCCGCGCGGGGCGTCGCGAACACCCGGCGGCGGGCCAGCGTGCAGGGGGCCCACCTGCCGAGCATGGTGGACACCAAGCTGGCCCTGGTCCACCTCGCCGGCGCCTGAGCGGGTGCCGGCGTGCGGGCCGCGGTGACGCTCGACCGGTGCCGGGTCGAGGTGTGCGACGTCCCGCCGCCGGACCCGGCCCCCGGTGAGGTCCTGGTCCGCGTCGGCGCGGTCGGGCTCTGCGGCACCGACCTGCACATGTGGGCGGGGGAGCGGGCCGGCGTGGGGTTCCCGCTGCGCCAGGGCCACGAGATCGGGGCGGTCGTCACCGAGCTCCCCGCCGACGGCTCGGCGACGCACCTGGCAGTGGGCGACGTCGTCGCCGTCGACCCGTCGGTCCCCTGCGGTTCCTGCCGGGTGTGCCGGCGCGGCGAGTGGCCGTCCTGCGCCGCCTTCACCGCGTACGGCGTCGCCCGACCCGGGGGCCTCACCGAGCTGATGGCCGTGCCGGGCGACTACCTGCACCGCGTGCCCGGCGTCGCCCCGGACGTCGCCGCGCTGGTCGAACCGGTGTCGGTCGCCGCCATGGCGCTGCACCGGTCCGGCGCCCGGGCGGGGGACCGGGTCGTCGTGCTCGGTGCCGGCCCGATCGGGATGGGCCTCGTCCTCTGCGCCCGGGTCCACGGCGTCGGCGTGCTCGTCACCGACGTGCTGCCCGGGCGGCTGGAGCTCGCCCGCGCGCTGGGGGCCGACGTGGTCGTCGACGTGTCCACCGCCGCGCCGGCCGGGGCGGTCCAGGAGTGGACCGGCGGCGCCGGGGCCGACGCCGCCATCGAGGCCAGCGGCTCGCCCCGGGCCCTCGACGACGCGGTCGGGCTGGTCGGCCGGGGCGGCACGGTGGTCGTCGTGGGCCTGGGGGACGGCGAGCTGCGGGTGCCCGTCCCGCGGCTGCTGTTCGAGGGGGTCCGGGTCACGGGGTCACGGGCCGGGTTGTTCCCCCAGGCCGTGGACGTCGTCTCGCGGCTGCCCGCCGAGACCGCCCGCATGATCAGCCACCGGTTCCCGCTCACCGACGTCGCGGCTGCCTTCGCGCAGGCCCACGACGACCCGGCCGGCACCGCCAAGGTGCTCGTCGAGGTGTCCCCGGCGGGGACCCTCTGCCGTCCCGCCCACCCGGAACCGGGACCCCTCGAGGAAGGACCGTCATGACCGGTGCCCCGCCCGCCCCCGACCCGGACGCCACCATCGGCGGGGTCGCGCTCGACGACCTGCCGTGGATCGACTACGTCGACGTGCACGACCGCGTGCACGGCGCCCAGGTGAAGCTGGTCAACCCGCGGACGATGTTCGTCCGGTTCCCCCCGGGCTTCCGGGCGCCGGAGCACTGGCACCCGTACGACACGACCTACTTCGTGACGAGGGGACGGATCCAGTTCGGCGACGAGGGCTGGTTCGAGCAGGACAGCGTCCGGTGGGTGCGCGCCGGCCACGTCTACGGGCCCGAGCTGGCCGGGGACGACGGGGTGGAGTTCCTCCTCGTCTCCTCCGGCCCGATCGACCTCATCTACCCCGACGTCCAGGCGCCGCCGACGTGGGCGCCGGGGGACCCGGCCGCGTTCTGAGAGGAGTGCCGATGCGGTCGTTCGGCGAGATCTACCACACCGGCCTCGTGGTCGAGGACCTCGAGACGGCCATGGCCGAGCTCACCGCGGTGCTCGGGCTCACCTGGACCCCGGTCGAGGACCGGGAGCTGCCGGTCGTCACGCCCGACGGCCCGCTGACCGTGCGGCTGCGGTGGGTCTACTCCCGGCGCGGTCCGTGCCGGCTGGAGCTGCTGGAGCCGGTGCCCGGCACGGTGTGGGAGCGGCCGGTCCAGCCGTCCTCCGGCGCGGGCGGCGCCCACCACGTCGGCGTCTGGGCCGAGGACCTCGCCGCCGCCTCCGACGAGCTGGTCGCCGCCGGCTACCCCCGGGTGCTGACCTTCGACGACGGCAGCGGCGGCGCGGCGCGGTTCGTCTACCACCGGCTGCCGACCGGTCCGCTCGTCGAGCTGGTCGACGCCGCCCGCCGTCCGGCCCTGGAGGCGTGGTTCGCCGGCGCCCCCTACCCGGCCGCGGGCACCGAACCGGCCGTGGGCCCGAGCCGCTGAGCACCGAACCGGCCCCTCCCGGGGCCGGGACCGCCGAACAGGAGGAGCTGTCATGGGTTTCGGAGTGCTGTTCACCCAGGGCCTGGTGACGGGTCCGCCGCACCAGACCCTCCAGGAGATCCTGGAGCAGGCCGAGGCGGCCGACCGGCTCGGCTTCGACGCCGCCCTCACCACCGAGCACAAGTACTCCGACGAGTACTTCGGCTCGCCGATCCCGCTGTCCTTCGCCATCGCGGCCCGGACCCGACGGGTGCGGGTGGGCACCGCCATCGCGATCTCCCCGCTGTACAACCCGGTGGAGCTGGCCCAGGACGTCGCGATCCTCGACCAGCTCTCCGGCGGCCGGGCCTGGCTGGGCGTCGGCGCCGGGTACCTGCCGGTCGACTACACGACCGTCGGCGTCCCCTGGGAGGAGCGGGCCCAGCGGTTCGACGAGAGCGCGCGCATCCTGCGCTCGGCGTGGACCGAGGAGCGCTTCTCCTTCCGCGGCGAGGTGTACGCGTTCGACGACGTCAGCGTCATCCCGCGCCCACTGCAGGACGGCGGGGTGCCGCTGCACCTGGCCGCCTGGACCCCCGGGGGACTGCGCCGCGCGGGCCGGCTCGGGAACGGCTGGATCACCAACGCCCTGATGTCGCTGGACACGATGCGGGGCATGGCCGACGCCTACCGGGCGGCCGCTCGGGAGGCCGGCCGCACCCCGCACGTCACGTCCATCCGGTTCTGCTGGCCGTCCCGCGACCGGGAGCGCGCCGAGGCGGAGTTCGGCGCGACGGCGCTGGCGATGGCCCGCACGCTGTTCGACTACGGCGCGATCACCGACCTGCCCGGCGTCAGCTCGGCCGACCAGATCACGCTGGCGGAGTTCGTCCGCGACCGCTTCGTGTTCGGGACCCCCGAGGAGTGCGCCGACACCATCCGGCGGTTCTCCGACGAGGCCGGCGTCGACGACTTCCTGCTGGTCTTCCGCTACCCGACCGGCCCCTCGCACGAGTCGGTCCTGGCCGCGATGGAGCTGTTCGCGAACGAGGTCGCCCCGGCCGTCGCGGCCGCACCGGTCGCGTGAGCGGCGGCCGGCGGCTGCGGATCGGCGTCGTCGGGGCCAGCTACGCGGCCGGCACCCACCTGCCGGCCTACGCGGCGCTGCCCGAGGTGGAGGTGGTGGCGGTCGCGACCGCGCACGCGGGAACCGCCGAGGCGGTGGCGCGGCGGTTCGGCGTCCCGCGCGCCCACGTCGGCTTCGAGCGGCTGTGCGCCGATCCGGAGGTGGACCTCGTCGACGTCGCCACCCGGCCCAGCCGGCACCGGGGGATGGTCGAGGCGGCGCTGGCGGCCGGCAAGCACGTGCTGTGCGAGGCGCCGCTGGCCGCCTCGGCGGCGGACGGCGCCGCGATGGCCGCCGCCGCCGGGCGGGCCGGCCGGCTGGGCGTGGTGGACCTGCAGTCGCGGTTCTGGCCCGGCCTGGCCGAGTTCCGCCGGCTGGTCGACGAGGGGTTCCTCGGGACCCTGGAGAACGTCGAGGTGCGGGCGTTCTACCCGACGTTCACCCGGCCCGAGCGCGTGGCGTCCTCCCTGTGGTGCGCGGACGCGGGGTCCGGCGCGAGCACCCTGCGCATCCACGGGCTGCACTCGGTCGACCTGGTGCAGTGGCTGTTCGGGGCGCTCACCGACGTGCAGGGCGCCGCGGCCACCCGCCGTCCGGTGTGGCCGGCGCCGGACGGCGACCTGGCGGCCACCAGCCGGGACAGCGTGGCGTTCACCGGCCGGCTGCCCGGCGGCGCGGTGGTCTCGGTGCACACCTCCTGGGTGGCCTGGCACGGCTCGGGCTGGCGGTTGGCCGCCTACGGCAGCGCCGGCGCCCTGGTCGCCACCGCGGCCGGTCACACCGGGCACTTCCCGGTGCGGCTGGCCGGAGCCCGCGCCGAGGACGACGAGCTGCGCGAGATCCGGCCGCGGCCCGGCCCCGGAGACGACCTGCCGGAGCTCGCCGCCGACGCCGCGACGCTGCCCTTCGCGCGGCTGGTCCGCCGGCTGGCCGGGGTGCTCCTCGACGACGGCGACGACCCGGTCGCGGCCGCCGTGCGCGCGCAGCTGCCCACGTTCGCCGACGGGGTGCGGCTGCTGGAGCTGGCCGACGCCGTCGACGGCGGTCAGCCGGGCGCGCCGCCGTCCGGCTGAGCGCCCACGGCCCAGCGCGCGGCCCGCTGCACGATCCGGCGGTGCTCGGGTACGGCGTAGGAGGGCACGTGGTGGCCGAGCGCGTCGTAGACCACCCGCCCGGCGCCCACCTCGCGGGCCCACAGCAGCGGGTGGTCGGTGCCGCCGTGCGGGGAGGACATCAGCCCCACGACGTCGTCGGTCCGGTCGAGGAACCCGTAGACCTCGTCGACGACGTCGAAGTCCCGGACGCCGGCGACGAGGGGGTGCCGGTCGGGAGCGACGGTGACCCGCACCGCGCCGTCCAGGGGCGGGTGGGTGGACCGGTCCCACCGCCACACCCCGCCGAGCAGCTCCCGCCACCCGGGCCAGTCGTCGAAGCAGATGCTGGCGCCGTGCAGGGCCAGCAGGCCGCCCCCGCCGTGCACGTGCGCGGTCAGCGCCGCGCGCGCCTCCGGGGACAGCGAGAGCGACCACCGCTCGCGCAGGTGGGCGTAGCGCTCGACCTGCATGGTCCAGCGGAGCAGGTTGAGCACCAGGAGGGGGCGGGCCCCGCCGGCGGCCAGACCGGTGAGCGCCGCCTCGACGTCCTCGGTGACCGTGGGGGTGAACCCGGCCTCGGTGAGGACCCGCGCCACCTCCGCGGAGGTGGCGGGGAAGTCGTGCGCCACCCCTCCCGAGACGACCACCGCGGGCCCGGGCTGCCGACCGTCCATGACCGCCTCCTCCTTGACGTGAGAAGACTAACTACTACAGGGTGGGAAGCGACGCAGGTCACACCCGAGGAGTCCCGATGGCCGCACCCACGCTCGACGTCGTGACGATCCAGACCTTCGCCGACGCCAAGGACGCCTACCGCCAGAAGGACCTCCGGCAGGCCCTGTACGACGAGGGCGAGGTGATCATGGCCGACGTCCTGGTCAACCTGCACGGGGACGAGCACCGCGCGCGGCGCCGGGTGGAGAACCGCAGCTTCCGCCGGGAGACCTTCGACCACTACGAGCGCGAGCTCTTCCCGGCCGTCACCGACCAGACGCTGGCGCCGCACCTGGCCGCCGGCCGGGTGGACCTGGTCCACCTCGGGCACGAGCTGATGCTGAACCTGGCCGCGCTGACCGCCGGGGTGGACCGCCCGCAGGGCAGCGCGGAGGAGACCGCCCGGCTCTACGACTACATGATGGTGTTCATCGAGGGCGCCACCCTCGCGCACTCGACCAAGGACAAGGACGAGCAGCGGCGGCTCATCGCCGCGGGCCTGCTGGAGTGGGACGAGGAGTTCCTCGCGCCGTCGGTGGCGCGCCGCCGGGAGGCGCTGGCCCGCCTGGCCGCGGGCGAGATCCCCGAGAGCGAGGTGCCGCGCGACGTCCTCACCGTTCTGCTGCGCTCGGAGGGCGAGCTGCGGCTGCCGCACGAGGTCCTGCGCCGGGAGATCGCCTTCGTGCTGCTCGCCGGCGCGCACACCAGCGCGACCGCGTTCGTGCGCTCCATCGACCACATCCTGTCCTGGGTCGAGGCCCACCCCGAGGACGCCGGCAAGGTCGTCGACGACCCGCTGTTCGTGCAGCGCTGCATCCACGAGACGGTGCGGCTCAACCCCTCCAGCCCGATCGGCATGCGCTGGGCCCTGCAGGACGTGACGCTCAAGTCGGGGGTGCACGTGCCCAAGGGCGGCAAGCTGGTCATCGACCTGGCCGCCGTCAACCGCGACCCGGCGGTGTTCGGCCCGACCGCGGCGGAGTTCGACCCGTACCGCGCGCTGCCCGCCGGCGTCGGTCCGTTCGGGCTGAGCTTCGGCGGCGGCATGCACGTCTGCATAGGGCAGGACCTCGCCGCCGGCGTCGTCCCGCTCGGCGAGGTGGACCCGCAGCACCACCTGTTCGGTCTGGTCACCGGCGCCGTGCAGCGGATGTTCACCGAGGGGGTGCGGCGCGACCCGGACGACCCGCCCCAGCGCGACGCCAACACCGCCCGCCCGTACTGGGGCACCTATCCGGTGCTCCTGGGCCGCGCGGGCTGACGGGAGGACCGCATGCCGCACACCGTCTCCGTGGACAAGGACATCTGCATCAGCTCCGGCAAGTGCGTCGCCGACGCCCCCGCGGTGTTCCGGTTCGACGACGACGAGCTGGCCGAGCCGGTCGACCCGGCTCCGCCGGTGGACGACGAGTTCCTGCTCGCCGTCGCGCGCAACTGTCCCTCGGGCGCCATCACGGTGTACGACGGGCAGGGCGAGCCGATCGACCTGGACTGAGCGCGCCCGCCCCACCCACCCCCGACCGAGGAGTCCTCGTCCCGTGTTCCGTCACGTCGCGGTGTTCAGCTGGACCGCCGGGTCCACCCCCGAGCAGCGGGAGGGGGCCGTCGCGGCGCTGCGCCAGTGGGGGGAGGACTGCCGCGAGTACGGCACCCTGACCCTCGGGGTCGACGCCGGTCTCGCCGAGGGCAACGGCGACGTGGCCGTCGTCGTGGACCTGCCCGACCGGGAGACCTACGCCGCCTACGCCGCCGACGAGCGGCACCAGGCCGTGCTCCGGGACCACGTGCGGCCCATCCTCGAGCGGCGAGCCGCCGTCCAGCACGAGCTGTAGGCCCGGTGGACCTCGGACTGCGCGGCCGCCGGGCGGCCGTCGCCGCCGCCACCAGCGGGCTCGGCTTCGCCAGCGCGGCGGCCCTGCTGGCCGAGGGCGCCACGGTCACCATCTGCGGCAGCGACGCCGGGCGGGCGGAGGCCGCGGCCGCCCGCCTCGGCCCCGGCGCGTCCTGGGTGGTCGCCGACCTGGCCGACCCGGACGGCAGCGAGCGCTTCGTCCGGGAGGCGCAGGAGGCGATGGGCGGGCTCGACGTCCTGGTGGCCAACGCCCCCGGCCCCCCGGCGGGCACGTTCGCCACGGCCCGCGCCGAGGACTATCCGGCCGCCCTCGACCTCAACCTGCTGTCGGTCGTGCGGATGTGCCTGTCCGCCGTCCCGGGCATGCGCGCCCAGGGGTGGGGGCGGGTCGTGGCCATCACCTCGATCGCGGTCCGCCAGCCGATCGCCACGCTGATCCTGTCCAACACCGCACGGGCCGGGGCCACCGGCTTCCTCAAGACCCTCGCCCGCGAGGTCGCCGCCGACGGGGTGACGGTCAACAGCATCCAGCCGGGCCTGCACGAGACCGAGCGGGTCGAGGCGGTCTACGGCGAGGGCCTGGCCGCACAGGTGGCGGCGATCCCGGCCCGGGCGCTGGGCCGCCCCGAGGACTTCGGTGCGGCGGTGGCCTTCCTCTGCTCCGAGCCCGCCCGGTACGTCACCGGGGTCGCGCTGCCGGTCGACGGGGGCGTCCACCAGGGCCTGCTCTGACCGCCGGCCGGCCCGGCCATCGGGCCGGCCATCGTGGCCATCTGTGCCGCTCAGGCGTCCAGGCGGAGCAGCCGGGCGGCGTTGGCCGACAGCACCGGGGCCAGGTGTGCCACCTCCTCGACCGCGTGCGCGCCGCCGGCGTCCCAGCCGGCGAAGTTGGTGCCGAACACCAGCCGCTCGGTGCCGGCCACCCGGGTGAGCAGGTCGAGGGAGTCGTGGCTGTGCACGTGGGTGTCCAGCCACAGCCGGCGCAGGTAGTGCTCCACACCCTGCTCGCGCAGGAACTCCGGCACCCACGCGCGGGGGACCGCCGCCGCCCGCGCGAAGCGCCCCGCGACATAGGCGGTGACGCCGCCGCCGTGGGACAGGCAGACGTCCAGCCGCGGGTGGCGCTCGAGCACCCCGCCGAACACGAGCGCGGCCACGGCGAGGGTCTCGTCGTAGGCGAAGCCGAGCAGCAGGTCGAGGTCGAAGCGGCGCAGCCGCGGGTCGTCGGCCGGGCCGGCGCTGCCCAGCGGCGTGGGGTGCACGAACAGCGGGACGTCGAGGTCGACCACCGCCTCGTAGAACGCGTCCAGCGCGGGGTCGTCGAGCGTGCGGCCGGGGTCGGTGTCGACGTAGGCCGCAGACAGGCCGACCTCGCGCACCGAGCGCTCCAGCTCGGCGATCGCCGCGTCGAGGTCCTGCATCGGCAGCTGCGCGGCGCCCAGCAGCCGCCCGGGGTGGGCGCGGACCAGTTCGGCGAGGGCGTCGTTGTGCGCCTGTGCGTACCGGGCGGCGGCGGCCGGCTCGAGGTCGCCGAAGTAGGTGATCGGGTTGGGGGAGAGCAGCTGGACGTCGATGCCCGCGGCGTCCATCGCGGCGATCCGCACGTCGACGTCCATGAACGCGCTGCCCTCGTAGCGCACGCCCCGGAGCACGTAGTCGCCGACGCGGTAGAAGGGGGTGCCGTCGGGCGCGGTGCCGAGCTCCGGGCCGGCGGCCCCCGCGGCCCCCAGGCTCATGGGCAGGACCGCGTGCGCGTGCACGTCGATGACGGGGGCGTCAGGGGGCTGGGCGGCCACGGGACTCCTCGGGCGGCGGGGGCGGCCCGGCGGGGCACCCGCGCGGGTCGGGGCATGGACGTGAGACGTGGGACACACTAGCGTCGTTAGGCGTATGACGCCGCATGCCCGACCGCGGCCGTCCCCGCGACCGGAGGAGGCCGCATGTCCACCGACCAGCTGACGGAGACGCCGCCGCTCACCCTGAGCACCTTCGCCGAGCTCTGGGACGGCTTCCGCCAGCGCGACCTCCGGCAGCGGCTGTACGACGCCGGCGGGGTCGTCATGCAGGACGCCCTGCTCGACCTCCACGGCGACGCGCACCGGCTGCGCCGCCGGGTGGAGAACCGGCTCTTCCGCCGCGGCACCTTCCGGTTCTGGGAGAGCGAGCTGGTCCCGCGGATCATCGACGAGGCGTTCGCCCCGAGCCTGCGCGCGGGACGGGCGGACCTGGTCCAGCTGGGGTACCGGACGACGATGAACCTGACCGCCCGGGTGGCCGGCGCCGACCACCCGACCGGGTCGGTGGAGGAGACCGACGCGCTGCAGGAGTTCGCCGTCAAGTTCAGCGAGGGCGCCACGCTGGTGCACAGCACCCGCGACCCCGCCGCGGTGCGGGCCGAGGTCGAGGAGGCCCTGGGCCGCTTCGACGCGATGTTCTTCACGCCGTCCTACGAGCGCCGCCGGGCCCTGGCCGCGGACGCCTCCGTCCCCGAGGACCAGCTGCCCCGGGACGTGCTGATGGCGATGGTGCGCCACGCCGACGAGCTGGGCGTCGACCGCGCGGTGATGCTGCGCGAGGTCGCCTTCTACCTGCAGGCCGGCTCGCACAGCACCTCCGACGCCTTCACCCACGCCGCCGACGAGATCCTGCGCTGGCGGGAGCGGAACCCGGAGCTGGCCGACCGGCTGGACGACGACCTGTTCGTGCAGCGCTGCGTGCACGAGGTGTTCCGGCTGCACCCGGCCAGCCCGGTCGCCGAGCGGCGGGCGCTGGCCGACGTCCCCCTCCGCGACGGGCGGGTGGTGCCGGCGGGGACCGTCGTGGTCATGGACATCCGGTCGGCCAACCGCGACCCGGAGGTGTTCGGTCCCGACGCCGAGGAGTTCGACCCGCTGCGCACGGTGCCCGACGGGGTCCCGCCGTGGGGGCACACCTTCGGCGGCGGCATGCACGCCTGCATCGGGATGGAGCTGGACGGCGGCACCGTTCCCCGTGACGAGACCGGCGGCGGCCCCGACCACGTGCTGGGCACCGTGCCGCTCATGGTGCGCGAGCTGCTGCGCCACGGCGTCCGGCCCGATCCGGACTCCCCGCCGACGAAGGACGCGCACTCCAAGCGGGACCACTTCGGGACCTACCCCGTCCTGTTCGACCGTTCCTGAACCCCCGGCCGGCTGCGCCGGTCACCGTCCGTAGGAGAAGCAGATGAGCTGGGCAGTCGTCACCGGAGCGGGCCGGGGGATCGGTGCGGTCATCGCCCGGCACGCGGTCAAGGAGGGGTACCGGGTCGCGGTCTGGGACGTCGACCGGGCCGCGGCCGACGCGGTCGCGGCGGAGCTCGGGGACGCCGCCGTCGCGGCCACCGTCGACGTGGCCGACGAGGCCTCGGTGGAGGCGGCGTTCGCCGCGCTGCCCGAGGCGCCCGCGCTCGTGGTCAACAACGCCGGCCTGGTCCGCTTCGGCCCCCTGCTCGACCTCGGCACGGCCGACTGGGAGGCCGTGCTCGGCGTCAACCTCACCGGCACCTTCCTGGTGTCACGGGCCGCGGCCCGGCGCATGGGCGCAGCCGGCGGCGGCGCGATCGTCAACATCTCCTCGGTCAACGGGATCGCCGCCGCGCCCAACGCCGGTGCCTACACCAGCACCAAGGCCGCGATCCTCATGCTGACCGAGCAGATGGCCCTCGAGTGGGCTCCGCTCGGCGTCCGGGTGAACGCCGTCGCCCCCGGGCTGATCCTGGCCGGCATGTCCGACCCGATCTACGCCGATCCGGAGATCCGCGAGCTGCGGCAGGGCAAGGTGCCGCTGGGCAGCCTCGGCACGGCCGACGACGTCGCCGCCGCCGTGCTGTTCCTCGCCTCGGACAAGGCCGGCTACGTGACCGCCCAGACCCTCGCCGTGGACGGCGGGCTCACCAAGGCCGCGATGCTCGGCCTGTCCCGGCCCAAGAGCGTCGACTCGGTGGGCGACCGGTGAGCCGGGGGGAGGGTCCGTGAGCCAGCCACCCGCGGAGCCGCCGGGCCAGGACGACCCCGGCGTCCAGCTGCTCACCCCCGAGGGCCGGCTGGTGGCCGACCCGCGGCACCCGCTGGACCTCGACCTGCCCGCCGTGCAGGGGCTGCTGCGGGACATGACGCTGCTGCGCCGGTTCGACGCCGAGGCCACCGCGCTGCAGCGGCAGGGGGAGCTGGGCCTCTGGGCCAGCTGCCTGGGGCAGGAGGCCGCGCAGATCGGTGCCGGGCGGGCGCTGGCGCCGGCGGACTTCGCCTTCGCCAGCTACCGCGAGCACGGGGTGGCCTGGTGCCGGGGCGTCCGGCCGGCGCAGATGCTGCGGTTCTGGCGGGGCAGCGCTCACGGCGGCTGGGACCCGCAGGCCGCCGGCATGGGCAACTACACCGTGATCATCGGGGCGCAGGCCCTGCACGCGGTGGGCTACGCCATGGGCATCCAGCGCGACGGCGCCGACGCGGCGGCGATGGCGTTCTTCGGGGACGGCGCGACCAGCCAGGGCGACGTCGCCGAGGCGTTCACCTTCGCCGCGGTGTCCTCCGCGCCGGTCGTCTTCTTCTGTCAGAACAACCAGTGGGCGATCTCCGAGCCGCTGAGCCGGCAGACCCGCGTGCCGCTGTGGCAGCGGGCGCACGGCTTCGGCTTCCCCGGGGTCCGGGTGGACGGCAACGACGTGCTCGCCGTCCTGGCGGTCACCCGCGCCGCCCTGGCGCAGGCGCGGGCCGGCGGCGGGCCCACGCTCGTCGAGGCCTTCACCTACCGGATGGGCGCCCACACCACCTCCGACGACCCCAGCCGCTACCGCGACGCGGCCGAGGTGGACCAGTGGCGGGCGCGCGACCCGCTGCTCCGGGTGGAGCGGTACCTGCGTGCCGAGGGCGTCGAGGACGCCTGGTTCGCCGACCTCGCCGCGGAGGCCGACGACCTCGCCGTCGGCGTCCGCGCGGAGGCCCGGGCGCTGCCCGACACCGACCCGCTGGCCGTCTTCGACCTCGTCTACGCCGAGCGGCACCCCGTCATGGCGCGGCAGCGGGCCGAGCTCGCCGCGCACCTCGCCTCCTTCGCCGGCCCCCGGGAGGCGGGGTGAGCGACACGGGTGGGACGACGACGCTGGCGCTCGGGGCGGCCATCAACGCCGGGCTGCGCCAGGCGATGGACGACGATCCGAAGGTGCTGGTGCTCGGCGAGGACGTCGGCCGGCTCGGCGGCGTCTTCCGGGTCACCGACGGGCTGCAGAAGGACTTCGGCGGCGACCGCGTCGTGGACACCCCGCTGGCCGAGTCCGGGATCGTCGGCACCGCGATCGGCCTGGCGATGCGCGGCTACCGGCCGGTCTGCGAGATCCAGTTCGACGGCTTCGTCTACCCCGCCTTCGACCAGGTGGTCAGCCAGCTGGCCAAGCTGCGGACCCGCTCCGGCGGCACGGTCGCCCTGCCGGTGGTCATCCGGATCCCCTACGGCGGGGGCATCGGCGCCGTGGAGCACCACAGCGAGTCCAACGAGGCCTACTTCGTGCACACGGCCGGGCTCCGGGTGGTCGCCTGCTCCTCGCCGGCCGACGGCTACCGGATGATCCAGCAGGCCGTCCGCAGCGACGACCCGGTCGTGTTCTACGAGCCCAAGCGGCGGTACTGGGAGAAGGGCCCGGTCCGGCTCGGCCCGGCCGCGGCCGACGACGACCTGCCGCTGCACCGGGCGCGCGTGGTGCGGCCGGGCACCGACGTCACCGTGGTGGCCCACGGCGCGATGGTGCGGGTCGCCGTCGACGCGGCCGAGGCGGCGCAGGCCGAGGGTCGCTCGCTGGAGGTGGTGGACCTGCGGTCCCTGTCGCCGCTGGACCTGCCCACGCTGGTCGACTCGGCCCGGCGCACCGGCCGCGTGGTCGTCGTCCACGAGGCGCCCCGGACCCTCGGGTTGGGGGCGGAGATCGCGGCCGAGCTCGCCGACGCCTGCTTCTACGAGCTGGAGGCGCCGGTGCAGCGGGTGGCCGGGTACGACGTCCCCTACCCCCCGAGCCGGGTGGAGGACGAGTTCCTGCCCGACCTCGACCGGGTCCTCGACGCCGTCGACCGCACCTTCGGGTACTGACCCGTGGGAGCGAGGTGGCGGCCGATCGTGACTGGCATGCTCACGACGGTGCGGGCGCACCGGCTGGAGGGGAACGGGCAGTGACCTACGAAGACGTGATCGAGCGGCTGCAGCACCTGGGCATGTCCGGCTACGAGGCCAAGACCTACCTGGCGCTGGTCGGCGCCGGGGAGCCGCTGAACGGCTACGAGGTGGCCAAGCGGTCGGGCGTGCCGCGCAGCACGGTGTACGAGACGCTCGCCAAGCTCGTGGCGCGGGGCGCGGCTTTCGAGGTGCGGGGCGCCGGGGACGCCGTGGACTACCTGCCGCTGCCGGCCAAGGCGCTGCTCAACCGGCTCGGCCGGGACTACTCGGAGTCGCTCGCGGCGCTGGACGCCATGCTGCCGGCGATCGCCGCGCCGCCCACGGTGCACCTGATCCACAACCTGGCCGGGGCCGCGGCCCTGCTCGACCGCGCCCGCGACGTGGTCTCCGGCGCCCGCCGGGAGCTGTTCCTCTCCATCTGGCCCGAGGAGATGGCGGCCCTGCGCGACAGCGTCACCGCGGCCGAGGCGCGCTCGGTGGCGGTCACCTCCATCGCGTTCGGCGACCTCGGCGACCCGGTGGGGCGCACCTACCAGCACGAGCTGTCCACGCCCGAGGTCGTCATGGAGAACCTCGGCTGCCGCATGCTCACCGTCGTCGGCGACCGGCAGGAGGCCGTGATCGGCGGCTTCACCGAGACCGGCGCCTGGGGCGTCTACACCGACAACCCGGCCGTCGTCCTGCTGTCGGTCGAGTACATCCGGCACGACATCGCCATCCAGCTCATGGGCCACCACTTCGACGCCGAGCAGATCCGGGCGTTCTGGCAGGAGGACCCGGACATGAACCGGCTGCGGGCCGACCGGGGCCTGCCCGCGGCGACGCTGCAGGCCGCCGAGCAGAGCGGGCGCGACCGCATCCCGGCGCGGCGCGCCCGCCGGGGCCGCTCGGCCAGCTGACCGCCTCCGGGCGGCGCCCGGTCCCGACCCGAAGGAGGAGCCGTGCCGCCGGTGACCCCGGACTGCGACCTGCTCGTCGTCGGGCTCGGGGCGGCCGGCGCGGCCGCCGCGCTCACCGCCGCCCGGGCCGGTGCCTCCGTCGTCGTCCTGGAGAAGCAGCCGGCCGACCGGCACACGCCGAGCACGCGGATGTCCGGTGGCCTGGTCATGGGCGTGACCGACGTGGCCGCGGCCACCGAGTACCTCGACCGGTGCGCCGGCGGCATGGTGCCCCGCGACGTCAGCGCGCGGTGGGCCGAGCGGGCCGTCGGGCTCTTCGACTGGCTGGCCGCCCGCGGGCTGCCGATGACCGCGATCGGCGGCGCGGAGCACCCCGAGCTCCCGGGCGCCGAGGGGATCGTCGTCGGCCAGCCGGGGGAGGCGCGCTACCGCCTGGACGCCCGGGGCGGTGCGGGGACCGACCTCTACACCGCCCTGCTGTCCGCCGTCGCCGACACCGACGTGCGGGTCCGGTGGTCCAGCCCGGCGGCGCGGCTGGTCCGGGACGACGCCGGGACGGTCACCGGCGTCCGCGTGGGGGACGACGAGGGCACCGTCGTCCGGGCCCGGTCCGGCGTGGTCCTCGCCTGCGGGGGCTACGAGTTCGACGAGGCGCTCAAGCTCGACCACCTGCGGGCAGCGCCGGTGTACTTCTACGGCAACCCCGGCAACACCGGGGACGGCGTCCGGATGGCGCAGGCGCTCGGGGCGGACCTGTGGCACATGAACCAGATGGTGGGCCGGGCGATCGGCAGCTTCCCGATGCCCGACGGCAGCCGGCTCAACCTGATCATCGGCATCGACCCGCCCGGCTACGTCATCACCGACGGCGCGGGACGGCGCTTCGCCGACGAGAGCCAGCAGGCCCGCCTGCTGCACGGCTTCTACTACTCCCTGCTCGGCATCGACCCGGCGACCGGACGCCACCCGCGGGTGCCCTGCTACTGGTTCTTCGACGACCGCCGGCGCGCGGCCGGGCCGCTCACCTACCCGCACCTCGGCGCCGGCGCGGTCGGCCTCTACACCTGGAGCCCGGACAACCGGGCGGAGATCGAGCGGGGCTGGATCCACCCCGGCGCGACCGTGGCCGACGCCGCCCGCGCGGCCGGCGTCGCCGACCCGGAGGCCGCCGAGGCCACCGTGGCGGCCTACAACGCCGGCTGCGCCGCGGGCCGCGACCCCCTGGGCCGCCCGGCGGAGACGCTCGTGCCGCTGGACACCCCGCCCTACTACTGCGTGCCGCTGTACCCGGGCGGCTCGAACACCACCGGCGGACCCCGGCGGAACGCCCGCGCGCAGGTGCTGGACGTCTTCGGCGAGGTCATCCCGGGGCTGTACGCGGCCGGGGAGCTCGGGCAGGCCAGCGGCCTGCTGTACCCGGCCGACGGCAGCAACCTGTCCGAGGCGCTGTGCTTCGGGCAGGTCGCGGCGGAGTGCGCCCTGGCCGGCTGAGGCCGGCGGGGACCCATCCACGAGGAGGACGTGCGGCATGCGGGAACTCGCAGGCTCGTCGGTGCTGGTGACCGGCGGCGGATCGGGCATCGGCGCCGGGGTCGCCCGGCACCTGGTCGGGCGGGGTGCCCGGGTCACGGTGTCCGGACGGCGGGCCGACAAGGTGCAGGCGGTCGCCGACGAGCTGGGCGCGGCCTGCCTCGCCGTCCCCGCCGACGTCACGGTCGCCGGTGACCGCGAGCGCCTGCTCGCCGCCGCCGTCGCGCACGGCGGCGGCCTGGACACCCTCGTCAACGCCGCCGGGAACATGTACCGCGGCGCGCTCGACGCCCTGGACGAGCAGCAGATGCTCGACCTCTACGCCGCCAACGTCGTGGGCCCGGTGCAGCTGTCGGGGCTGGCGCTGCCGGAGCTGCGGGCCCGCCGCGGCTCCATCGTCTTCTTCGGCTCGGTGCACACCCAGCGCGCCTTCCCCGGCGCCTCGCCCTACGCGGCGACGAAGGGTGCGCTCGAGGCCCTCACCGGGGTCCTGGCCGCCGAGCTCGGACCGCAGCAGGTGCGGGTCAACTGCATCCGGCCCGGCGCGGTCTACACCGAGATCAACGAACGAGCCGGGCTCGGCACCCCGGAGGAGGCGCACGCCCGCCTGCAGTCCCTGGGCGCCGCGCACGCGCTGGGCCGGATCGGGACGGTCGAGGAGGTCGCCGAGGCGGTGGCCTACCTCGCCGGTGCCGAGTGGGTGACCGGCAGCATCCTCACCGTGGACGGCGGCCTCGCGCTGGGGGTCACCAACGCCTGACGGTCGGCAGCCTGCACGAGGCTCGTGCGGTGTCCTCCTCGCGCCGGCGGTGCTGCGTCGCCGCAGGAGCGGGCAGAACACCGTAGGAGTCGCCCGAGTCGGGAGGCGGGGAGGTCGTCCGCCGCCACCCACGCCTGCGTCGTTACCGTGCTTGACACTATGCGGGCACCCGCCGACGATGGGCGGCGGCGACGGAACGCGGGCCACTCCGCCGGGCACGGCGCGCCCCGCCGTCCCAGGGAGGGAGCCCAGATGTCCGAGCCGATCCTCATCTCCGGCGGCACGGTGGTCGACGGCACCGGGGCCGACGCCCGCCCCGGCGAGGCCGTCCTGCTGCGCGACGGCCGCATCGCCGCCCTCGGCGCGGCCGCCGAGGCGCAGGCCGCGGACCTCCCCGGCCTGACCCGGATCGACGCCACCGGCCGCACGGTGATGCCGGGGCTGATCGACGCCCACACCCACCTGTCCTTCGGTGAGCCCACCGGCAACGACGAGCTGTTCTTCCACCGCACCGAGGCCTTCAGCTCGATGCTGTCGGCGCACAACGCGCAGAAGGTGCTGCGCGCCGGCGTCACCAGCGTGCTCGACGCCGACTGCCTGTGGAACATCGGCGTGGAGCTGCGCGACGCCATCGAGTCCGGCTTCGTCGAGGGCCCGCGGATGCGCGCCGGCGGCAACGCCCTCATGACGATGCTCGGCGGCACCGCCGGGCGGCTGATCAAGGACGAGGGCACCACCGGCTACGCCACCGTCGTGCACGACGTCGACGGGATCCAGCGCGAGGTGCGCCGGCAGATCAAGTACGGCGTCGACTGGATCAAGGTCATGGTCACCGGGCTGATCCCCTCGGTGAAGGGACCCGAGGTCAAGGTCTGGAACAAGCGGGAGATCCAGGCCGTCGTCGACGCCGCGCACGAGCTGAACACCCCGGTCGTGGGCCACTGCCGCAACTCGATCAGCACCAAGGAGTCGGCCGAGGCCGGCATGGACCTGATCTACCACTCCTCGTACATGGACGACGAGGCGCTGGAGGCGGTGGTCGAGAACGGCGCCGCGCTGTGCCCGACGTTCACGCTGCTGGGCAACCTCGTGGAGTACGGCGAGAAGGTCGGCACCGCGCCGGAGCTGCTCGACGTCTTCAAGGCCGAGCTCGACGTCACCGGCGTGATGATCGACAAGGCGCACCGGGCCGGCGTCCGGGTGATCACCGGCTCCGAGACCGGATTCGCGATCACCCCGTGCGGCGAGTGGCACGCCCGGGAGCTGGACATGCTCGTCCAGTACGCCGGGTTCTCGCCCATGGAGGCGATCACCGCGGCCACCTCGGAGGCGGCGTGGGCGATCAAGATGGAGGGGAGCCTGGGCGCCCTCCGCGAGGGCTACGTCGCCGACGTCATCGTCGTCGACGGGGACCCGCTGGCCGACATCACCGTCCTCGGCCGCGAGGGGGCCATCGTCGAGGTGGTCAAGGACGGCCGGCGCATCGACCTGTCCCGGCCCATCGCCGAGCGGCGTCCCCGGTCGGGGGAGAAGGTGAGTTTCCTCGCCGCCTGCCCGCTCACCCGGGCCTTCGCGCTGGAGGACACCCGGCTCGCCCAGGCCGCCCGGGAGGGCGACGCGCTCTCCGACGACCAGATGCGCGAGCTGTCCAAGGCCTGAGCGGTCAGCGCAGCTCGGGCAGCACGTCCCGGCCGAGCCGCGCCACGCGGTCGGCCTGGCGCCGCACGTCGGGCTCGGGGAAGAGCACGCGCAGGACCAGGTGGGCGTCGGCCCAGGCCGGCAGCCGGTCCAGCAGTTCCCGCAGCCGGGCCGCCACGGCCTCCGCCGGCCCGACCGCCTGGAAGTAGCGGTCCACCGAACCGGCGGTGACCGGGGCGTCCGGGTCCGGGGCGACGATGCCGGCGTGCGCGATGCCGCCGGCCTGCATCGCCTCGTAGGCGGCCTGGGTGGCGGCGTACCCGCGCCGGGCGGCGTCGGCGTCGGCCGGGTCGTCGGTGAGCAGGATCAGGGCGTTGACCGCGATGGTGAACGGGCGCCCGACCGGCTCGGCGAACACCGGGAGCACCCGGTCGAGGATGGCGGCGTCGGCGCGGCCGAGCAGGTAGCCGTCGGCGAGGTCGCGGGCCCGCTGCAGGGCGGCCGGCGCGTACCCGCCCAGCCACACGGGGACGCCGTCCCGCAGCGGGGCGGGCGTGACCCGCAGGTCCCGGCCGGCGTACGCCGGGCCGTCCCAGTCGAACGCCTCCCCGGTCCAGGCGCGGCGCAGGAACGGCACCAGGTCCGACATCAGCGCGCCCCGGCGGGTGGGATCCACGCTGAACGCGGCGTACTCGTGCTCGGCGTAGCCGAGGCCGAGGCCGAGCACCAGCCGCCCGCCGGAGAGGTGGTCGAGGACCGCCGCGTCCTCGGCCAGCCGCAGCGGGTGGTGCAGCGGCGCGAGCGCGACGCCGCTGCCCAGCAGCAGCCGGTCGGTCGCGGCGGCCAGCGCGCCGAGCAGCACCAGGGGGGAGGGCAGGTAGCCGTCCGGCATCCCGTGGTGCTCGCTGACCCAGAAGGCGTCGAAGCCGGCGGTCTCGGCCGCGCGGGCCAGCAGCACCGCGTCCCGGTACGGCGGGGTGGCGACCCCGGGGGGCCGCTGCCCGGTGAACAGCCCGAGGCCGACGGTGCGCCGGCCGGCCATCAGCCCGCCGCCCAGCCGCCGTCGACCGGCAGCAGCACGCCGTTGACGTAGGACGCCGCGTCGGAGAGCAGGAACTGCACCGCCGAGGCGATCTCGGCGGGCTCGCCCACCCGGCCGGCGGGCACCCGCGACAGCAGCCACGCGGTCTGGGCGGGGTCCCCGAGGCGGTCGGCGGTCATCGGGGTGCGGATGATCCCGGGGGCGATCGCGTTGACCCGCGTGCCGGTGGGCCCGAGCTCCACCGCCGCGGCCCGGGTGAGCGCCGCGATCGCGCCCTTGGCGGTGACGTAGTGGACCTGCCCGGCGACGGCGTGGGTGGCGGTGACCGAGGAGATGTTGACGACGGCGCCCGCGCGGCCGTCGGCCCGCCACCGCCGGGCGGCGCCGCGGGTGCCCAGGAAGCACCCGGAGACGTGCACCGCCATCATCCGCTCGAACGCGGCCAGCTCCAGCTCCTCGAGCGGTGCGCGGTCGCGGATGCCGGCGCAGTTGACCAGCCCGTCCAGCGGCCAGACGGCGTCCAGCACGCGGTCCCAGCCGGCCTCGTCGGTGGTGTCGAGCTCGTGCCCGCCCTCCGGCGGCCGCAGGTCCGCGGCGGACACCTGCCAGCCCGCCGCGGCGAGCACCCGGCAGATCTCCGCGCCGATGCCCGATCCGCCTCCGGTCACCAGGACTGCAGGCACGTGCCCTCCTCGTCGTCGTGCGGGTCAGCGCGCCGGATCCGGCGCGCCGAGCAGGTCGCGGACGCTGTCCCTCGCCCGCCGCGCCCGGGCGGGGACGTCCAGCTGGCGCGACCAGGAGTCGGACTGGACCTCGACGCAGACCGGCAGGTCGGCCGGCAGGGCGGCGAGGACGTCGGCCAGCGGCAACTCGCCCTCGCCGGGGAACAGCCGCCCGTGGCGGGCCTCGGCGGCCAGCGCCGCGAGGTCGCCGGGCGGGGCGGCCGGCGCGTCGCACAGCTGCAGGTACCCGACCGGCGGGGCGCCCGGCGCGGTCAGGTCGTCCGCGCTCTCCCCGCCGCGCTGCAGGTGGAGGACGTCGACCAGGACGGTGAGGCCGGCGCCCCCGGCGGCGCGCACCAGCTCGCCCGCGGCGCGCAGGGTCGGGACGGCGGTGAACCGCATGAACTCCAGGGCCACCGTGACGCCCGCCGGAGCGCACCAGCCGGCCAGCGTCGCCAGCTCGTCGGCCGCGCGGGCCGGGTCGTCGTGCGAGCTCACCACGAGCAGGAAGCGGGCGCCGAGCTCGGCGGCCACGTCGGCCCACGGGCGGTGGTCCGGAACCGGCACCCCGGGGCCCAGCCGCACCACCTCGAGGTCGAGCAGGGCCAGGCCGCTGTCGTCCACCCGGCGGCGGAGGGGGCCGATCGCCGCACGGGGCAGGCGCTCGGGATCCCACCGGGTGCCGAAGGCGTCGAAGCCGGCGGCCGCCGCCGCGGCCAGGGCCTCCTCGGGCGTCGCGTCGAGCACCGTGCCGGCGGACAGGGACACCACCCGGCCGGCCGTCACCCCGCCGACCGTAGTCGCTAGAGGACTCCCGACGGAAGCTTGAGTTGGGCTCCGCACCTCGCCTACGGTCGGTCCACCCGCCCGGCCGTCCGGAGCCCGGCCGGTTCGTCGATGGGCGGGCGCGGATGTCGGACCCGAGGAGCCTGGTCGGCCGGCGCGCAGCGGTCGTCGCCGTCTGCACCTCCGCCATGGGGGCGGGGACGGCGCCGGCCTTCCTCTACGGCTACCTGGGCCCCGAGATCCGGGCCGACCTGGACCTCTCGCGCGGCGGCCTGGGCCTGCTGATCGGCCTGTTCTACGGCCTGACCGGCCTGGGCTCGCTGGTGGCCGCGCGGGTCGCCGAGCCCTGGGGTGCGCGGCGCTGCATCGTCGTGGACCAGGTCGTGGTGGCGGCCTGCCTGCTGGCCTCGGTGCTCGCCCCCTCGGCCGTGGTGCTCGGCCTCGCGGCGGCGGTGGCGGGCGCGGGCTACGCGCTGGGCAACGCGGGGACGAGCATGGCGGTGGCGGCGACGGCGCCCGAGGGCAGCGCCGGGCGGGACCTCAGCATCAAGACCGCCGGCGTGCCGCTCATGGCGACCCTGCTCGCGCTCGCGGGGCCGGCGGTCGCGCGCACCGCCGGGTGGGAGGGGGTGGCGGTGGCCCTGACCGTCGTCGCGGTGCTCACCGCCGTCGCCGGGAGCCTCCTGCTGCCGGCCCGGAGCGCTCCGCGCGGCCGGGACGTCGCCGGGCCCGCGCCGGCGCCCCGGCCGCTGCCGCGCGGGTTCCTGCTCCTGCCCCTGGCCGCGTTCCTGTTCATCGCCGGCTCGCAGCCGCTGCTGTCGTGGCTGGTGCTCTCGCTGACCGACGCGGGGGTGGGCGCGGCCACGGCCGGTGCCGTTTCCGCGGCCGGCACCGCCGCCGGGGCGGTCGCCATGGTGGTCGTCGCCCGGTTCTCCGACCGGGTCGGGCCGCCGCGGCGGGCGCTGGTCGCCGCCGGCCTGGCGGGCACGGCCCTGCTCGGCGTGCTGCTGCTGTGGGCGACGGCGGGCCGTCCGCTGGTCCTGGTGCTGGTCGGCGCGGTCCTCGGGCTGCTGGGCAACCTGGCCGGGGCCAGCACCATCCACGCGGTCGTCGTCGACCGGGCGCCCTGGGCGGTGGGCCGGGCGATCGCGCTGATGTCGACCGGCTACTTCCTCGGTGCGCTGGTGGCGCCCTGGGCGTTCGGGCTGGCCGCCGACGTCTCCGGCGGGTACGGGCTCTCCTGGGGCGGCTGCGCGGTCGCGCTGGCCGGCAGCGCCGGCTGCTTCGCCCTCGTCCACCGGCGGGTCGCCGTCCCGGGAGCCCGGGTGCCCGGCTGAGCCGGACGGGCGGACGGCAGGATGGGCGCCGTGCCGACGAGCGGGAGGTCGCGACGATGACGGACACGAGGGCTCCGAGCTCCATCGTGGTGCACGAGACCCTGCCGGTTCGCGTCGTGATCGGACCGGGTGCCCGCGACGCCGTCCCGGACGAGGTCGCCCGACTCGGGGCGCAGCGGGTGCTGCTCGTGGTGACGCGGTCGGCGGCCGACGCGGGGGACCGTCTCGCCGACGCCCTCGGCTCCCGGCTGGCGGCCCGCTTCGACCGGCCGGCCGCGCACACCCCGGTGCCGGTGACCGAGGAGGCGATGCGGCTGGTGACCGGCGAGGGGATCGACGGCGTGGTGGCCCTCGGCGGCGGGTCGGCGGTCGGGCTGGCCAAGGCGGTGGCGGCGCGCACCGGCGTTCCGCAGGTCGCGGTGCCGACGACCTACGCCGGCTCGGAGGTCACGCCGGTCCTGGGGGAGACGGAGAACGGGGTCAAGACCACCCGGCGGGACCCGGCCCTGGCCCCGGGCACGGTGGTCTACGACCCCGAGCTCACCGTCTCCATGTCGCCGGGGCTCACCCGCACCAGCGCGGTGAACGCGCTCGCTCACGCCGTCGAGGCGCTGTGGGCGCCCGATGCCACCGCGGTCACCGACGGCCTGGCGACCGAGTCGGTGCTGGGCATCCTCACCGCCCTGCCCGAGGTGCTGGCCGACCCCGCCGACCTCGGGGCGCGCGGCCGGCTGCAGTCCGCCGCCTGGCTGGCCGGCCTCTGCCTGGCCCAGACCCGCATGGGGCTGCACCACCAGCTCGCGCACGTGCTCGGCGGCGCCTTCGACCTCCCGCACGCCGAGCTGCACACCCTCCTGCTGGCGCACGTCATGGCCTACGACCTGCCCGCGGCCCCCGCGGCGGCGGCGCGGCTGGACCGCATCGCCGGGCCCGACCCGGTGGCGGCCGTCGCCGCGCTGGCCCGCGCCCACGACGGGCCGACGACGCTGCGGGACCTGGGCGTGCCGCGCGAGGGTCTGCGCGGGATCGCCGAGCGGGTCGTGGCCCAGCCCTATCCGAACCCGCGGACGCCGGACCTCGAGTCGCTGACCGCCCTGCTCGAGGCGGCCTGGCGGGGCTGACCGCGGCGACGGGCGGGGCCCTCAGTCCTCGATGACGTCCCGTCCCTGCTCCCGGAGCAGCGCGAGGTGGTCCAGCATCCCCTTCAGGACCTCCGGGTCGTGGCCCTGCCAGTCCGGCACCTCGCCGACGACGCGCAGCGGGGAGCGGGTGCGGTAGGACTGCGTGGGGTTGCCGGGGAAGCGCTTGTCGGTCACGTTCGGGTCGTCCTCGAAGGGGCCCAGGGGCTCCACGACGTAGACGTGCCCCCGGTCTCCGCTCCCGGCCAGCGCGGTCGCCAGCTCGGCTCCCCAGGCGGCGGTGTCGACGAGCGCGGTGAAGTAGACGTTGTTCGACACCCGGCCCGCCTGGAAGTTGGAGCCGCGGCCGGGCACCAGCTCGTCGCCGACCTCCAGCGTGGACCCCGTCCCGTGGAAGAACGGTCCGGCGACGTGCGCGCAGTGGTCGAACGTCACGGGGACGCGGGTGCTGCCGCCTCCGCCTGCCGTCTCCTGCTCGGACACCCCAGCTCACTCCTTCCCGGTCACGCCCGCCGCGTCGAAGGTCGCCACGTCGCGCAGCGCCCGCGCGGCGCCGGCCACCAGGGGCAGCGCGAGCAGGGCTCCGGTGCCCTCGCCCAGGCGCAGGTCCAGGCCGAGCAACGGTCGCAGCCCCAGCGCCCGCAGCGCCAGGGCGTGCCCCGGCTCGGCCGACGTGTGCCCGGCGAGGACGTGCGCAACCACGCCGGGGCACAGCGCCGCGGCGGCCAGCGCCGCCGACCCGGCGATGACCCCGTCGAGCAGCACCGGCGTCCGGGTCGCCGCGCCGCCCAGCACGAAGCCGGCGAGCGCGGCGTGCTCCATCCCGCCGACCTCGGCCAGGGCGGCCAGCGCCTCCTCCGGCGTGGCCGGCCGGCGCGGCACCCGGGCGACGGCCCGGCCGACGATGTCCACCTTGCGCGCCAGGGTCGGGTCGTCGACGCCGGTTCCGCGGCCGGTCGCCGCCGCCGGCGCGGCGCCGGTGAAGGCGCAGACGAGCGCGGCCGACGGCGTGGTGTTGGCGATCCCCATGTCGCCGGTGACCAGGCAGCGCGCGCCGCCCGCGACCAGTGTGGTGGCCACCTCGATGCCCACCTCGACCGCCTGCCGGGCCTCCGCCGGCGACATCGCGGGGCCGACGGCGAGGTCGGCGGTCCCGGGCCGCACCTTCCGGTGCAGCAGCCGGTCGGCGGCCGGCAGCGGCGCCGCGACGCCGACGTCGACGACCACCACCTCGGCGCCCAGCTGCGCGGCGAAGGCGTTGACCACCGCGCCGCCGGCGGCCAGGTTGGCCACCATCTGCGCGGTCACCTCCTGCGGCCACGGCGTGACGCCCCGGGCATGGACGCCGTGGTCGCCGGCGAAGACCGCGACGGTGGCCGGTTCCGGCAGCGGCGGTGGGCAGCGGCCCGCGGTGCCGGCCAGCTGCGCCGCGACGTCCTCGAGGACGCCGAGCGACCCCGGCGGCTTGGTCATGCGGTCCAGCCGGTCGCGGGCGGCGCGCTCCGCGACGGCGTCGCGTGGGCGGACCGCGGCGATCGTGGCGCCCAGCAGGGTGCCGGCGAACGGGTCAGGGGTGGGCACGTCCGGCTCCCTCGGGGGCGGCCGCCGCGCAGGCGGTGACGAAGCGGGCGGGCAGGGCGGGCGAGCCGGCCCAGTGCAGGTGCAGGTACGAGGCGTGCACGCCGCCGGAGACGAAGCCCTCGGGAGCACCGCCGGCCCACCGCCAGGCGGGCGCCGGCCCGGACGCCGGGGTGGTGACGGTGCGGTGGAACTCGTGGCCGCGCACCCGCGTGCCGGCCGGGGCGAGCACCGAGTCGGTGAGGGCCACCGCCTCGCGGTAGCCCAGGGTCAGCTCCGGCGTGAAGGTGGCGTCGGCGTCGAGCACGCCGCACATCGGGACGCCGTCCAGGCTGCGGGCGAGGTAGAGCAGGCCGGCGCACTCGGCCGCGACCGGCCCGCCGCGGGCGACCAGCGCCGCGACGTCGGCGCGCAGAGCCGTGTTGGCCGACAGGTCCGCGGCGTGGGCCTCCGGGAAGCCGCCGCCGAGGACGAGGCCCGTGGTGCCGGCGGGCAGTGCCTCGTCGCGCAGCGGGTCGACCGGCACCACCTCCGCGCCGGCCGCGGCCAGCAGCTCGCCGTGCTCGGCGTAGCCGAAGGTGAACGCGGCTCCGGCCGCGACGGCGATCCGCGGCCGGCCGGGCACCGGGTGGACCTCCGCCGCCGGGTCCCACGGCGCGCCGTCCAGCGGGGGCGCGGAGCGGGCCAGCGCCAGGACGGCGGCCAGGTCGACCCGCGCGGCGACCACCTCACCGAGCTCGCGGACCGTCGCCAGCGCCTCGGCGGAACGCTCGGCGGCCGGCACCAGGCCGAGGTGCCGGGACGGGGCGGCCAGCCGGTCCAGCCGCGGGATCGCCCCGAGCACCGGCACCCCGGCCGCGCCGAGCGCGGTCCGCAGCAGCTCCTCGTGCCGGTCGCCGGCCACCCGGTTGAGCACCACCCCGCCGAGGCGCACCGACGGGTCGAAGGTGGCGAAGCCGTGCACCAGCGCGGCGACGCTCTGCGCCTGCGTCCAGGCGTCGACGACGAGCACCACCGGAGCGCGCAGCAGCCGCGCGACGTGCGCGGTGGAGCCGGCACCGGGGGGCAGCGACGGGTGCGAGGCGCCGTCGAACAGCCCCATGACGCCCTCGACCACGGCCACGTCGGCCGGCCGCGGGGTGCGCGCGCCGTGCAGGAACAGCGGGACCACCCGCTCCTCGTCCATGAGCACCGGGTCGAGGGTGCGGCCCGGCCGGCCCGCGGCGAGCGCGTGGTAGCCGGGGTCGATGAAGTCGGGGCCGACCTTGTGCGGGGAGACCGCGAGCCCGCGGGCGGTCAGCGCGGCGAGCAGCCCGGTGGTGACCGACGTCTTCCCGGCGTCCGTGGCGGGTGCGGCCACCACGAGCCGGGGGAGGGTCACCTCCCGATCCTGCGCGCGGCTCCCCGCCGCCGCGCGGCCGGGGTCGCGGGTGGCCGGGCCCATCCGCGTTCACAGCCGCCGTCCAGCCCCCTCCCAGCGCGCCGCCCGGCCCGCCGTCGAGGGTGAGCGGGATCCATCCGCGAACGACGGGAGACCCGTGGACGAGAACCGACGGACGACGACCTACGAGGGGCGGTCCCTGCCCCGGCCCGCCGAGGAGCTGGTGGACCAGGGACTCGGCTTCGACGTCGGCACGCTGCTGAGCCGCCGCAGGCTGCTCGCCGTCCTGGGCCTGGGCGCCGCCGGCGCCGGCCTCGCCGCCTGTGGCGGGACGTCGGCCTCGTCCGAATCGTCCGCGGCGGCGGCGTCGTCGACCGCGACCGCCGCGGCGGGGGAGATCCCCGACGAGACCGCCGGCCCGTACCCGGGGGACGGGTCCAACGGGCCGGACGTGCTGGAGCAGAGCGGCATCGTCCGCAGCGACATCCGCTCGAGCTTCGGCGAGAGCAGCGGCACGGCGGAGGGCGTGCCCATGACCCTGGAGCTGACCGTCCGCGACCTGGCCAACGGCGGCGTGCCGTTCGCGGGGGTCGCCGTCTACGTCTGGCACTGCGACCGGGACGGCGGCTACTCGATGTACTCCGAGGGCATCACCGACCAGAACTACCTGCGCGGCGTGCAGATCGCCGACGCCGCGGGCACGGTCCGGTTCACCAGCGTCTTCCCCGCCTGCTACAGCGGGCGGTGGCCGCACATCCACTTCGAGGTCTACCCGGACCAGGACGCGATCACCGACGCGGCGAACGTCATCGCGACCTCGCAGGTCGCGCTGCCCCAGGACGTCTGCGACGCGGTCTACGCCACCAGCGGCTACGCGAGCTCGGTGCGCAACCTGGCCCAGGTGGGCCTCACCACCGACAACGTCTTCGGGGACGACGGCGGCGCGAGCCAGCTGGCCACCGTGACCGGGGACGCGGCCGGCGGGTACACCGTCGCCCTCCCGGTCGGGATCGATCCGACCACGACGCCGACCGGGGGTGGCCTGGGCGGCGACGGCGCGCCGTCCGGAGCGCCCGGCGGTCCGGGCGGCGGCCGGCCCCCGGGGACACCGCCGAACTGACCCTTGCGGCCGGCCGGCACCGTGGCTAACGTGCAACCACATGGTTGTAGGTCAACTGGACCGGGAGAGCGCCGACCGGGTCTTCGCCGCCCTCGCCGACGCCACCCGCCGGGACATCGTCACGCGGGTGCTGGGGGAGGCGGCGTCGGTCTCGGCGCTCGCGCGGAACTACGACATGAGCTTCGCCGCGGTCCAGAAGCACGTCGCCGTCCTCGAGCGGGCACGGCTGGTCAGCAAGGAGCGTCGCGGCCGCGAGCAACTCGTGCGCGGCGACGTCGGCACCGTCCGGGCGGCCGCGCAGCTGCTCGGTGAGCTCGAGGAGCTCTGGCGCGGCCGGATCGGCCGCCTCGAGGAGGTCCTCGCCGATCCCGAGGGAGCAGACCCACGATGACCGTCGTCAGCACCACGCAGGACCCCGAGCAGCTCACCCTCACCGTCGTCGCGGAGCTCGCCGCCCCGCCGGCCCGGGTGTGGCAGGTCTGGACCGACCCGCAGCAGCTGCAGCGCTGGTGGGGCCCGCCCACCTTCCCGGCCACCTTCGTCGAGCACGACGTCGTGGTGGGCGGCACCTCCCGCTACTACATGACCGGGCCCGACGGCGAGAAGGCGTACGGCTGGTGGCGCTTCGTGGCGCTCGACGAGCCGCGGTCCCTCGAGTTCGAGGACGGGTTCGGCGACGCGGAGGGCCGACCGGCCGACGGCATGCCGACGACCCACGCCCGCGTGGACCTCGAGGAGACGCCCGCCGGCACGCGGATGACCGTGCGGTCGCGGTTCGCCACGCTGGAGCAGATGGAGCAGGTGCTGGCCATGGGCATGGCCGAGGGCCTGACCCTGTCGGTCGGCCAGATCGACGAGGTGCTGCTCGCCTCCGTGTGACGCCGAGCGGAGACGCGGTCCGGCTGGCACGGTGGGGGCGTGCCCGTCGGAACCGCGCTGCCCGAGGCCGTGCGCGCGCGGTTCCGGGCCCGCGTGTCGGGGGACCCCGACGGCGCTCCCGGCTGGGTCCGGGACATCGCGACGGTCGGCGAGGGGCCGGGCTGGTTCGAGCCCGACGGCGTCGTCTGGTGGGTCCACGGCGACCTCGCCACGCTGGTCGGCGGGGTGGCCGCCCTCCTGGGCCAGGCTGCCCACCCGCGGGCGCTGGCCGGGGTCCAGCGGCACTCGGCCTACCTCGACGACCCCTGGGCTCGGCTGGCCGGCACCGCCCGGTGGCTGGTGGTGACCACGTTCGGCTCGGCGGAGCTGGCGGAGCGGGAGGCGGCCCGGGTGCGTGGCCGGCACACCGTCGTCCGCGGCGTCGACGCAGCCGGCCGGCCCTACTCCGCCGGCGACCCCGACCTGCTGCGCTGGGTGCACCTCGCCTTCACCGACGCCTTCCTGGCCGCCCAGCGGTCGGTCGGCCGGCCCGCGCCGGCCTGCTTCGGACGGCGCTGGCCCGACACCTACGTGGCCGAGTGGGCCCGCAGCGCCCGCGCGCTGGGCGCCACCGACCTGCCGGAGACCGCGGCCGGGCTGGCCGAGGCACTGGCGGCGTACCGGCCGGTGCTGGAGCCGGTGCCGCCCGAGGTGCGGGCGTTCCTCACCGCGCCGCCCGGCCTGGGCGCGGCCGAGCAGGTCTTCTACGGGGGGCTCGCCGGGGCGGCCGGGTTGCTCGTCTCGCCGGTGATGGCCGGCTGCGCGGGCGTGCCGGGCCGCGGCCGCGACGTCCTCCGGCTGCCGGTGACCCGCGCCCAGTTGCGCGGGCTGCAGCTGGTGCTGGGCCCGCGCAGCCCGTCGGAGGAGGCCGCGCGCTGGCGGCTCGGGCGGGGACCGGCGCCGGCGTGGGTGAGGGGAGGCTGAGGTGCCCGCGGTGACCCTCTCCGGGCAGGACTACGCGGCCACGGTCGCCGCCGGCATCGTCGTCGTCGACGTCCGGGCTCCCTGGTACGCGCCGAGCCGGGGGCTCACGGCGGCGCTGGGGGCGGTGGCCGACCGCCATCCCGACGTCGTGTTCGCGACCGTGGACGCCGAGCAGGAGCCCGCCCTCGTCGCGGCGGTGGGCGTGCGGGCGGTGCCGACGCTGCTGGTCTACCGGGACGGCGTCCTCGTCTTCGCCGAGCCGGGCGCGCTGCCGGCCGACTCGGTGGAGCTGCTGCTCGACACCGTGCGGGAGCTGGACATGGCCGCGGTCCGGGAGCAGTTCCCGGAGCGCTGAGCCGAGCCCGGCTCGGCCCCTCAGTAGTGGATGGTGCCCCGGGTCCCGCCGCCGACCGCGACGGCGGAGCCGGTGATCCCGGCGCTGCGCGGTGAGGCCAGGAAGGTGACGACGTCGGCCACCTCGGCCGCGGTCACCAGCCGGCCGATGCTGGTGCCCGCGGCCAGGGCGCGCTCGACCTCCTCCGCGGTCCGGCCCTGGGCTGCGGCCTGGTCGGCGATCGACCGGGCCCGCCGCTCGGTCACGGTGATCCCGGGGTGGACGACGGTCACCGTGATCCCGGCCGGCCCGAGCTCGTCGGCGAGGTTGGCCGTCATCGCGGCCACCGCGACGTTGCGCACCGACCCGACCAGCGAGCCGGTCCGCAGCGCGTTGAGCCCGCTGATGTTGACGATCCGGCCCCAGCCGGCCGCGACCATGTGCGGGGCGACCGCCCGCGCGCAGCGCAGGTAGCCGAGCACCTTGGTCTCCACCTCGGCACGGACGTCGTCGTCGGACACCTCCGCCAGCGGCGGCACCGGACCGGCGGAGGCCGGCCGCGCAGCCGCGTTGACCAGCACGTCCACCCCGCCGAGCTCGGCCACCACCCGCTCGACCACCCCGCGCACGGCGTCGTCGTCCCGGGTGTCCGCCGGGCAGGGGAGCGCGGTCCGGCCGTGCCGGCGCACCCGCTCGGCCGCCGCCGTGAGCGCGTCGGCGTCCCGGGCGACCAGCGCCACGTCGACCCCCTCCGCGGCGAGGGCGTCGGCCACGGCGAGGCCGATGCCGCGGCTGGCGCCGGTGACGATCGCGCGCTTGCCGGTCAGCTGCAGGTCCACGGGGGCTCCTCCGGGTCGTGGGGAGGGGGGCACGGGCGATGGTGCGCCGGCGGAGCCGGGCTGTCACCGGGACACGCCGTCCCACCCGTGGTGTCAGAACCTGTCGGCACCCCCTCATATGGTGGTCCTGCAGCTGGTCCGGGCCGCTCTCCTCGAGCGGACCGGGGCAAGAGGGAACCCGGTGGGAATCCGGGACTGTCCCGCAGCGGTGAGTGGGAACGACCGCCGTCACAGGCACTGGGTGTGCACTGCACCTGGGAAGCGACGGCCAGTAGGAGCCGGCGAGAGCCGGCGCGCCCGCGAGTCCGAAGACCTGCCAGCCGCACCGCGCACGCCCGTGCGCGGTCGTCCGGGACCTCGGGGATCGGGTCCGTCGGACAGCCCCGGCCGTGTCCGGGGCTGGCGGCCTCCTCCTCGCCCGGACTCCGGGAGCTCACGAGGAGCGAGCGAGCAGATGACCCTCACCGACCAGCCGGCCCAGGCGCCGGCCGCCCCGCGCAGTCCCATGCAGGTGCGCAAGCGCAGCGGCGACCTGGAGCCGGTCGACGTCAACAAGATCGTCAAGGCCGTCGAGCGGTGGTGTGACGACCTCTCCTGGGTCGATCCGCTGCGCGTGGCCACCCGCACCATCAGCGGCCTCTACGACGGTGCCACCAGCGCCGAGCTGGACCGGCTGTCGATCCAGACCGCGGCCGAGATGACCGGCGAGGAGCCGGAGTACTCGCGGCTGGCCGCCCGGCTGCTGGCCAACTACGTGCGCAAGGAGGTCGCCGGCCAGGGCATCGCCTCGTTCAGCCAGAGCATCGCCCTCGGGCACGCCGAGGGCCTGATCGGCGACGCGACGGCGGCCTTCGTCGCCCGGCACGCCCGCAAGCTGGACGACGCCGTCGACGCCGACGCCGACCGCCGCTTCGAGTACTTTGGGCTGCGCACCGTGGCCGACCGGTACCTGCTGCGGCACCCGGTCACCCGGCTGGTCGTGGAGACGCCGCAGTACTGGCTGCTGCGGGTGGCCTGCGGGCTGTCCCGGACGCCGGTCGAGGCGATCGGCTTCTACCGGCTGATGAGCTCGCTGGCCTACCTGCCGAGCTCGCCGACGCTGTTCAACTCCGGCACGCGGCACACCCAGATGAGCTCCTGCTACCTCGTGGACTCCCCGCGGGACGAGCTGGGCTCGATCTACTCCCGGTACGCGCAGGTGGCGGCGCTGTCGAAGTTCGCCGGCGGCATCGGCATCTCGTGGTCGCGGGTGCGCTCCCGCGGCGCGCTGATCCGCGGCACCAACGGCCGGTCCAACGGCATCGTGCCCTGGCTGCGCACCCTCAACGCCTCGGTGGCGGCGGTCAACCAGGGCGGCCGGCGCAAGGGCGCGGCCTGCGTCTACCTGGAGCCGTGGCACCCCGACGTCGAGGAGTTCCTCGAGCTGCGGGACAACACCGGGGAGGACGCCCGCCGGACCCACGACCTCAACCTCGCCAACTGGGTGCCCGACGAGTTCATGCGCCGGGTCGAGGCTGACGAGGCCTGGTCGCTGGTCGACCCCGACGAGGTGCCCGAGCTGCCCGACCTGTGGGGCGAGGAGTTCGACCGGGCCTACCGCGCGGCCGAGGCGGCCGGCCGGTTCGTGCGCCAGGTGCCCGCGCGCGACCTGTACGGGCGGATGATGCGCACCCTCGCCCAGACCGGGAACGGCTGGATGACGTTCAAGGACGCCGCCAACCGCACCTGCAACCAGACCGCGCGGCCGGGCAACGTCGTCCACCTGTCCAACCTGTGCACCGAGATCGTCGAGGTCTCCAGCGACACCGAGACCGCGGTGTGCAACCTCGGCTCGGTCAACCTCGCCGCCCACCTGGCGCGCGCGGCCGACGGCACCGCGACCGGCGTCGACTGGGACCGGCTGCGGGCCACGGTGCGGACGGCGGTCGGCTTCCTCGACCGGGTCGTCGACATCAACCACTACCCGTCGGCGGAGGCCGCGGCGAGCAACCCGCGGTGGCGGCCGGTGGGCCTCGGGGTCATGGGCCTGCAGGACGTCTTCTTCGCGCTGCGGCTGCCGTTCGACGGGGACGCGGCGCGGGAGCTGTCGACCCGCATCGCCGAGGAGGTGTACCTGACCGCGCTGGAGACCTCGGTCGCGCTGGCCGGGGAGTCCGGTCCGCACCCGGCCTACGCCGACACCCGCGCGGCCGACGGGGTGCTGCAGCCGGACCTGTGGGGCGTCGTCCCGGCCCAGACGGAGCGCTGGGACCGGCTGCGCGCCGCGGTGGCCGCGTCGGGCCTGCGCAACTCCCTGCTGGTGGCCATCGCCCCGACGGCGACGATCGCCTCGATCGCCGGCTGCTACGAGTGCATCGAGCCGCAGGTGTCCAACCTGTTCAAGCGCGAGACGCTGTCGGGGGAGTTCCTCCAGGTCAACGCCGCCCTGGTCGCCGAGCTCAAGGCGCTCGGGGTCTGGGACGAGCGGACCCGCGAGGCGCTGAAGCGGGCCGAGGGGTCGGTGCAGGGGCTGACCGACCTGCCGGCGGAGACCCGGCAGCTGTTCCGGACGGCGTGGGAGCTGCCGCAGAAGGCGCTCATCGACCTCGCCGCCGCCCGCGCCCCCTACGTCGACCAGAGCCAGTCGCTGAACCTGTTCCTGGCCAGCCCGACCATCGGGAAGCTCTCCTCGATGTACCTCTACGCCTGGAAGGCGGGGCTCAAGAGCACCTACTACCTGCGCTCGCGCCCGGCGACCCGCATCCAGCAGGCCACCGTCGGGGTGACGACGCCGTCCGCGGCCGACGCCCTCGCCTGCTCGCTGGAGAACCCGGAGAGCTGCGAGGCCTGCCAGTGACCGCCGTCCGACCCGAGGGAGACACCCCTGTGCTGCTCGACCCGGGCATGGAGCTGACCCTGCGGCCCATGCGCTACCCGCACTTCTACGACCGCTTCCGCGACGCCATCAAGAACACCTGGACCGTCGAGGAGGTCGACCTGCACTCCGACCTGGCCGACCTGGCCCGGCTCAGCCCGGCCGAGCGGCACCTGGTCAGCCGGCTGGTCGCCTTCTTCGCGACCGGCGACACCATCGTGGCGAACAACCTGGTGCTCAACCTCTACCAGCACGTCAACTCGCCCGAGGGCCGGCTGTACCTGTCCCGGCAGCTGTTCGAGGAGGCGGTGCACGTCCAGTTCTACCTGACCCTGCTGGACACCTACGTGCCCGACGAGACCGAGCGGCACGCGGCGTTCGCCGCGG
The DNA here is from genome assembly GCF_048569675.1 of Geodermatophilus sp. CPCC 206100. Classification (NCBI taxonomy): domain Bacteria; kingdom Bacillati; phylum Actinomycetota; class Actinomycetes; order Geodermatophilales; family Geodermatophilaceae; genus Geodermatophilus; species Geodermatophilus sp. CPCC 206100. The sequence continues at coordinate 76,940 of NZ_JAQISV010000008.1, read as the reverse complement.
TGGAGAGCATCCCGTCGATCAAGCGCAAGGCCGACTTCTGCTTCCGCTGGATCGACTCCCTGGGCGAGCTCGACCAGCTGCGCACCCGCGACGACCGGCGGGCGTTCCTGCTCAACCTGATCTGCTTCGCCGCCTGCATCGAGGGGCTGTTCTTCTACGGCGCCTTCGCCTACGTCTACTTCCTCCGCTCCCGCGGCCTGCTCAACGGGCTGGCCAGCGGCACCAACTGGGTGTTCCGCGACGAGTCGATGCACATGGCCTTCGCCTTCGACGTCGTCGAGACCGTCCGGCGCGAGGAGCCCGACCTCTGGGACGACGAGCTGGAGGCGGAGGTCAGCGCGATGCTGGCCGAGGCCGTGGACTGCGAGTACCGGTTCGCCGAGGACCTGCTCGGCGGCGGCGTGCCCGGGATGAGCCTGCCCGACATGCGGGCCTACCTGGAGCACGTGGCCGACCGGCGGCTGGAGCTGCTGGGCATCCCGCCCCGCTACGGCGCGCACAACCCGTTCAGGTTCATGGAGCTGCAGGACGTGCAGGAGCTGTCGAACTTCTTCGAGCGGCGGGTCTCGGCCTACCAGGTGGGCGTGCCGGGCTCGGTGTCCTTCGACGACACCGACTTCTGACCCCCGTCCGGCCTCCGTGGCCACGAGGGCCCGGGAGATCCGGCCCTCGTGGCCACGCGGAGGGCCCGGGCGGGCCTCGGCCTCCGGCGGCGCCGGTCTGGTGCCGGTTCCCCGGACGCGCCACCATGGCACGGTGCCGTTCGACGTCGAGGCGCTGCTGCGGCTCTGGACCGAGCCGCTGGCGGACGACGCCACCGCGCAGGGGGCCTTCCGCGCGCTCTACACCGACCCGGTCACGGTCAACGGCCGGACGCTGACCGTCGCCGACCTCGTGACCCGTGCGCGCGCCGTGCAGGGGACGTTCGAGCAGGTCGAGCGCCGGGTCGTCGCGGTCGTCGAGGACGGCGACCGGCTGGCGGTGGCCTTCCGCATGGGTGGCCGGCAGGTGGGTCCGCTGCAGACTGCGGCCGGCCCTCTGCCCCCGACCGGCCGGCACCTGGAACTGCGCGTCATCGACGTCCTGACGCTCACCGGCGGCCGGATCAGCGAGATCGTCATGGTCGCCGACGAGCTCGGTGCGCTCGCCGCCCTGGACGCCGTCCGGCTGGTGCCCGCCTCCTGACGGGCGGCGGGGCCCCGGTCCTCTACCGACCGGGGCCCGTCGCGCTCAGGATTCGATGTTGGCCATGACGTGCTTGATGCGGGTGTAGTCCTCGAACCCGTACATCGACAGGTCCTTGCCGTAGCCCGAGTGCTTGAAGCCGCCGTGCGGCATCTCGGCGACCAGGGGGATGTGGGTGTTGATCCACACGCAGCCGAAGTCCAGCTGCTTGCTCATCCGCATGGCCCGGCCGAAGTCCCTCGTCCAGACCGAGGAGGCCAGTCCGTACTCGACGCCGTTGGCCCACGCCAGCGCCTGGTCCTCGTCGGAGAACCGCTGCACGGTGATGACCGGGCCGAAGATCTCCCGTTGCACCATCTCGTCGTCCTGGCGGAGCCCCGCGACGACGGTCGGCTCGACGAAGAACCCGCGGTCGCCCTGCCGGTGCCCGCCGGCGGTGATCTCGGCGTGGTCCGGCGCCCGGTCCAGAAAGCCGGTGACGTGGGCCAGCTGGGTGGCGTTGTTGACCGGCGGGACGAGGGCGTCGGCGTCCCCGGCGCCCTTCTCGTACGTGGTGGCGGTGCTGCGCGCCTGCTCGGTGAGCGCGGCGACGAAGTCGTCGTGGATGCCCGGCCCGGCCAGCACCCGGGTGGCGGCGGTGCAGTCCTGGCCGGCGTTGAAGTAGCCGGCCACCGCGATCGCCTCGGCGGCGGCCTCGAGGTCGGCGTCGTCGAAGACGACGACCGGTGCCTTGCCGCCGAGCTCGAGGTGCACCCGCTTGACGTCGCGGGCCGCGGTCTCGGCGACCTGCATGCCGGCGCGCACCGACCCGGTGATGGAGACCATCCGCGGGGTGCGGTGCTCCACCAGGGCCCGTCCGGTGTCGCGGTCGCCGCAGATGACGTTGAGGACGCCGGGCGGGAGGAACTCCGCGGCGAGCTCGGCCATCCGCAGCGTCGTGGCCGGGGTGGTGTCCGACGGCTTGAGGACGACGGTGTTGCCCGCGGCGATCGCCGGCGCGAACTTCCAGACCGCCATCATCATCGGGTAGTTCCACGGCGTGACCTGGCCGATCACGCCGACCGGCTCGCGGCGGACGAACGACGTGTGCCCGGCCATGTACTCCGCGGCCGCCTTGCCCTCCAGGTTGCGCGCCGCGCCGGCGAAGAAGCGGATCTGGTCGACCATCGGCGGGATCTCCTCGCTCGCGGTCAGCCCGATCGGCTTGCCGGTGTTGCGGCTCTCCAGCGCCACCAGCTCCTCGGCGTGCGACTCGATGGCGTCGGCGAACCGGAACAGCGCCAGCGACCGATCCGACGGCGTCGCGTCCCGCCACCCCTCGAAGGCGCCGGCCGCCGCGGCGTAGGCGCGGTCGACGTCCCCGTCCCCGGAGACGGGCGCGGAGGCGAACACCTCGCCCGTGGTGGGGTCGACCAGGTCCATCCGCCGGCCGTCGGTGGCGTCGACGTGCTCGCCGCCGACGAAGTTGCGCAGCTCCAGCTTCTCGCTCATGGAGTTCCCTCTCGGCTCGGGGTCGTGCACACGGGGGATGGTCGCAGCGAACGCGCCGGCCGGGGCAGCTCGCGGTTGCCCCGGCCGGTGGGGGAGTCGTCTACCGGGGCGGCGGGGTCTCCCGCTCCACCTCCGCCAGGATCTCGGAGCCGGTGACCACCTTCTCCGCGAAGTGCTGGTGCATCCAGGTGAGGTGGTCGTGCCGGCTGCGCATGATCCGCAGCGTGTCCCAGTTGGGGAAGACCTGCTGGAGCACGTGCTCCTGCATCAGTCGCGGGTCGACCTCGTAGACGTGCTCGAAGGTCGTCTGCGCCACTTCGCTGGCCCGCTGTGGCGCCGGTGGGGTGTGCTGCTCGGCGAACCGGTACGGCGCCGTGGCCGCGGGCGCGGGGTCGCCGTCCGGGCCCTCGTCAACGTCCCTCATCGGTGGTGTCCCTCCCGTAGGCGCGGTCGAGCAGGTACTTGCCCGGGTTCATGACGTTGTTCGGGTCCAGCGCGCGCTTGACCTCGAGCATCACGTCGAACCCCTTGCCGAGCTCCTCCGGGAGGAGGTCGACCTCACCCTCGCGGCAGGACCCGTGGCAGGCGCTCATCGAGCCGCCGGAGGCCAGCGCCACCGCGGCGATGTCCCGCTTGGCCTGCACCCAGGCCGCCCAGGCCGCGTCGTCCAGGCGCTGCTCCCAGATGCCGACGTCGATCTCGGTCAGGTAGTCCACGCCGGTGGCCGTCGAGGTGTAGGCGAACATCCCCCAGTCGTCGAAGACGTCGGTCTTCCGCCGCAGGTCGGCGAGGATCTCGTGCCAGGCGCGGCTGACCGCCGGGACGGCGGAGAAGTTCACCGCCGCGTCCTCGCAGTGCCAGGACATCGGGATGACCTGGCCGTCCTTGGTCCGCCCGTGCAGCGGCGTGGCGTACCGGTCGTGCCGGGCCGCCCAGTCGCCCTCGGAGATCTCGTCGCCGAGGTAGCGGGCGCCGTGCTCCCGGGCGATGCGGAACAGCCGCTTCCCGCCGGCGCGGACCTCGTCCTCGTAGCCGTACATGACCGCGCACACCAGCGCGCGGACGTCGGCCGGCTGGGGGATGTAGGCCTCGTCGTCGCGGCGCAGGTAGGCGACCTTGTGCTCGTCGAAGAGCACCGCCCCGGCGAAGGTGGCCACCCCGGCCCGGGCGAGGGCGCCGGTGCAGGCGTGCGCGGCCTCGTAGTCGTCGAACGCCCAGAACGGCGAGAGCTCGGCCTCGGGCTTCGGGAACAGCTTGAGCGTCGCCTTGGTCGCGATGCCCAGCGTGCCCTGGTGGCCCATGAACAGGTGCTTGAGCTGGTAGCCGCTGGAGCTCTTGCTGATCTTCCGGCCGATGCCGTCGCCCACGTGCAGGACCTCGCCGGTGGGCAGCACGTGGTCGAAGCTGAGCACCAGGTCGCGGGTGTGCCCGTACCGGGAGCCGATGAGCGACCAGCCGCTGGTGCCGATCCGCCCGCCGACCAGGGAGCACGGGTAGGACGCCGGGTCGTCCGGGTAGAACAGCCCGTGCGGGGCCAGCCGCTCGTTGAGCTTGAGCATGTTGATGCCGGTGCCGACGGTGACGGTCCGGTTGACCAGGTCCAGCTCGTGGATCTGGTTCATCTTCTTGACGTCGACGACGATGCCGCGGCGGTGCGGCACCGCGCCGTCGGTCAGGCCGGTGCCGCCGTCGCGGGGGACGACGGGGATGCGCAGCTCGTTGGCGATCCGCACCACGGCCGCCACCTGCTCGGTGGAGGTGGGCATCACCACGACGTCGGGGACGCGCTCGGACCAGCGGTGCACCGGGAACGGCGCGGGCACCCGGGCGCGGTTGTAGCGGTCGGTCTTGGCCAGCAGCAGCTGGTCGTCGGCCAGGACCGGCCGCAGGGCCGCGACCAGCTCGTTCAGCCGGTCCTCGCTGAGCGGCTCGGTGGTGAACGGCGCCGGTTCGGTGATCGTCATGGTCAGTGCCCCCCGCACCCGCAGCCGCCGTTGCCCGATCCACTGGTGGCACCGCCGCACCCGCCGCCGCACCCGCCGCCGCACCCGCCGTTCCCGCCGCGAGCCCGACGGGCCCGGCCGGGGACGCCGGTGCGCTCCTGGGCCAGCCGCCGGTCGCCGACGTCCCCGCGGGACCCGCCGACGCTGATGCCGAGCGACTGGGCGAACAGCTCGTGCAGGTCGACGACGTCGATGTCCTGCGCGTCGCCGGCCTCCGACAGCGGCCGCTCCGACCACGGGCAGGCGCTGACCAGGGTGTCGACGTCGAGCTCGGCGGCCCGCTCGAGCCGCATCGCGCTGATCTTCGCGGTCAGCTCCGGCTTCTCGACCGGCAGGCCACCCCCGCCGCCCGAGCAGTAGGACCACTGGGTCACCCGGTCGACGTCCTCGAACCGCAGGCCGGGGATGGCGCGCAGCAGCTCGCGCGGCTCGGCCCAGATCCCCTTGCGCTTGTTGAGCCGGCACGGGTCGTGGTACGTGATCGCCCGGTCGACCGGCACGGACGGGGTCAGCCGGCCCTCGCGCAGCAGCTGCGCCAGCACCTCGATGACCAGCACGACCTCGATGTCGAACTCCTCGCCGAAGTACCTCGGGTAGTCCTCGGTGAAGCTGATGTAGTCGTGCGGGTCGAGCACCAGGACCCGCTTGGTGCCCGTGGCGTGCCAGTCGTCCAGGTTGTGGCGGGCGAAGCGCTGCGCCTGCTCGGCGTAGCCCATCTCCGCGGCCGGGCCGCCGCAGCACCACTGCTCGCCCATGAGGCCGAACTCGTAGCCGGCCATCTGCAGCGCCTGGGCCACCGCCCGCGGCACCGACGTCCGGTAGAACGCCGCCTCGCAGTCCACGAACAGGACGGTCTCCCCGCCGACGGGGATGTCCAGGCCCTCGGCCCAGTCCCGCACCCGCTCCTGACTGACCGGGGTCTCCCCGAGGACCGGCTCGTGGGTCCGCAGGTCGGTGCGCTCGTTCCACACCTGCCAGTTGGGCTGGTGCACGCCGCTCTCCACCGCCAGCGAGCGCACCGCCTTGACCACGTCGACGGTGCGGGTGCGGAAGCGGTAGAAGTCGCCGGTGAACAGGGTGTTGGGGCAGCGCAGCTCGCACGCCCCGCACTGGGTGCAGTTGACGTAGTCGGCGGCGATGTCGGCGATGTCGAGCTCACCGCGCTCCATCGCGACGACGTTGGCGTGGAAGGCGGTCGGCGTCCACGACTCGTTGCGCTCGACCTGGGTGACGGGGCAGACCTCACGGCAGAACTTGTGGCCCGAGGAGAAGCAGTTGTACGAGGTGTTGCGCCACTGCTCGACGAACGCGGCCGTCCTCGGGTCCTGCCGTGGCGGCGGGAGCGGGCCGGCGAGCGTCTCCGGGAAGTCCGCCAGCTCCGGCGAGTTGGACGGGGCGCCCGGTGTGAACGGCTCGGAGAGGGCGTCGACCCGGGGTGCTCCCTCGGACGCCCGTTCGGGCTGGACCTGTGTCACTGCGTGCTCCTCGTCACAGGCGGCTGGGGCGTCCGTCACGCTAACGAGGCAAACCTATGGACTCAACGGTTAAGCGCCGGGGTTCTCGGGTGCCACACTCGGGTCCCCGGGTGGCAGGAGGCGAGCGTGCAACTGCTCAGCGGCGACGCCCGCCGTGCCGTCTTCGCGCCCCTGGACGACGGCGCGCTGCGCAGCGAGGCCGTGGTGCGCCGGGTCGGCAGCGCCATCGCGCTCGGGCTGCTGGGCGACGGCGAGCAGCTGCCCGCGGAGACCGACCTGGCCACCATGCTCAACGTCTCCACCATGACGCTGCGCGAGGCCCTGGCGGAGCTGCGCCGGCTGGGGCTGGTGGAGACCCGCCGGGGCCGCGGTGGCGGCAGCTTCGTCCGCGCCCGCGACGACGTCCTCGCCGAGCTGGCCGACGCCCGGCTGGCCGACCTCGCCACCACCGACCTGCGCGAGCTCGGCGACGTCCACAGCGCGGTGGCGTCCGCGGCCGCCCGGCTGGCTGCCTCCCGCGCCTCGGCCCGCGAGATCGCGCGGCTGCGCGAGATCGTCGACCGGCTGGCGCGGGAGGACACCCCGACCGGCCAGCGCCGGGCCGACGGGCGGTTCTACGTGGAGCTGGCCGCCTGCGCGCAGTCGGTCCGGCTGACGATGCAGGAGATGGACCTGCACCTCGAGCTGGGTCAGCTGCCCTGGCCGCCGGCCTCGGATCCGCGGCTGCTCGAGGTGGTGGTCAGCGGCCACCGGGCCGTCGTGGACGCGATCGACGACCGGGACCCCGCGCGGGCCCGCGAGCTCGCCGCCGAGCACGTGGACACCCGCACCGCCTGGTCGGTCGACCTGTGCCTGCGCCGGCTGCGGGCCGCCGGGAGCTCCGCGGTCGCGTCCGGTGCGGAGGCGGCCGGGTGACCGCGACCGGGACGGCGCTGCTCGCCGCGGACGTGGCGGCGGTCGTCGAGGAGGTCTTCGCCGAGGTGCACCGGCTGCAGGCGGCCGCGCTCCCGGTGGTGCGCGACCTGGCGGGAGCGGGCCCGGGCCGGCTGGAGGACGCGGCCCGCGAGCTGCTCGCGACGCCCGGCCAGCTGGCCGTCGGACTGGGGCTGATCGTGGCGCCGCGGCCGGAGGACGGCGTCGGGCTGCGCCTGCTCTGGTGGCAGGTCGACCCGGCCGGCGGGCGGCTGGTGGCGCTGCACCCCGACCTCCGCCCGTCCAGCCTCGGCTTCTACGACTACACGTCGACCGAGTGGTTCGACGTCCCGCGGTGCACCGGCCGGCGGCACGTCGTCGGCCCCTACGTGGACGTGCACGGCACCGGTCGCTACCTGTTCACGCTGACCGAGCCGGTGCTCCACGGCGGGCGGTTCCTCGGCGTCGTGGGCGCCGACGTCCCCGTGAGCCGGTTCGAGGCCTCCCTGCTCGGCCTCCTCGGTGCCGACGTGTCCCCGTTCGTGCTCGTCAACGACGAGGGCCGGGTGGTGCTGTCGACGTCGGCCGCCCGGCTGGTCGGCGCGCTGCTGCGGCCCGACACCGACCTCCCCGGCGAGGGGACGCCGGTGGCCGGGGTGCCCTGGCGGCTGTTCCCGGTGGACGGCGCCGACCGCCTGCTCCGCGGCTGACCGGCCGCCCGACGAGCCGCTCACCGGGCCCTTGCCCGGATGAACTATGGCTCTATACGTTTTGCCGCGTCATGTGAGCTGGAGCACGGCCCCGGCGACGAGGGGGACCCGGGGTCCCGCCGATCCCAGGAGATGTCGGTGACCACTTCCGCGCACCACCCCCGGGCCTCCTCGGCCGACGAGGAGCAGCTGGCCGCCCTCGGCTACTCGGGGGAGTTCGAGCGCAGCATGGGCCTGTGGGCCAACATGGCCCTCGGGTTCACCTACCTCTCCCCGCTGGTCGGCGTGTACTCGCTGTTCGCCTTCAGCCTGTCGATCGGCGGTCCGCCCGCCATCTGGTGGATCGTCATCGTGGGCATCGGCCAGCTGCTGGTCGCGCTGGTCTTCGGTGAGGTGGTGTCGCAGTACCCGCTGGCCGGTGGCATCTACCCGTGGACCCGGCGGCTGTGGAACCGGCGCTACGCCTGGATCGTCTCCTGGGTCTACATCTGGGCGGTCATCGTCACGATCACCGCGGTCGCCGAGTTCGGTGGCGGGTTCGTCGCGGCGCTGTTCGGCGTCGCCGCCACCCCCGGCGTCGTCCTGCTCACCGCGGTCGGCCTGCTCGTCGTCGCGTTCCTCGCCAACGTCAGCGGCACCCGCACCCTGGCCCGCGTCGCGAAGCTCGGCCTGGGCGCCGAGCTGATCGGGGTCATCGCCCTGGGCCTGTACCTGCTGCTGTTCCGGCGGGAGCAGCCGTTCTCGGTCTTCTTCGACGCGATGGGGGCCGGCGGCGACCAGGCCTACCTGACCACCTTCCTGGCCGCCTCGCTGTCCGGGCTCTTCCTGTTCTACGGGTTCGAGGCCTGCGGTGACGTCGCCGAGGAGGTGGCCGACCCCACCCGGCGGATCCCGAAGGCCATGATCCTCACGATCCTCGTCGGCGGCGTCTCGGGCCTGCTGTCCTACGCCGGCTACGTGCTCGCGGCGCCCGACCTGCAGGCCATCGTGGACGGCGAGGACGTCGATCCGATCCCGGGCATCCTCGAGAGCTCCCTGGGCACGGTGGGATCGAAGATCTTCCTCGTCGTCATCGTCACCGCGTTCATCTCCTGCGTGCTGTCCCTCCAGGCGGCCGGCAGCCGGCTGCTCTACTCCTTCGGCCGGGACCGGATGCTCCCGGGCAGCCGCTGGCTGGCGCACCTGCCCGAGCGGAACGCGGTGCCGATCAACGCGCTGATCGTGGTCAGCGTCGTGCCGATGCTGATCTGCCTGTTCGTCTTCTGGCGGCCGGACACCCTCGCCCGCGTCACCGCCTTCGCCGTCTGCGGCATCTACATCTCCTTCCAGGCCGTGGTGCTGGCCGCGCTGCGCCAGAGGCTGCGCGGCTGGCGCCCCGCCGGGCTGTGGAACCTGGGCAGCTGGGGCCTGGTGGTCAACGTCGCCGCGCTCGCGTACGGCCTGTTCGCGATCTACCTGCTGATCCGCCCGGGGGACGCCGACGCCTTCCTCGACCGCTGGATCGTCGCGATCGGCGTCGGGATCGTCCTGGTCACCGGCCTGCTCTACCTCGCTGTCGCCCGCCCCGACCGGCACTCCGACGGCGTTCCGGAGGGCGACGCCCGCGAGGTCGCCGCCCACCTGCAGCAGATCCGCCGCGGCGCGGCGAACGCCCCGTCGTCCACCGCCTCGTCGTCCACCGTCCCGAGTGAGGAGATCCGATGAAGTTCAGCTACGCGATGCTGCCCGACTACCCCCTGGAGGAGTCGCTGCGGGCGATCGAGCTGGCCGACGAGCTGGGCTTCCACGCGGTGTACGCCGCCGACGAGACCTGGCACAAGGACCTCTGGCTGCTGTTCGCGGCCGCGGCGGCGCGGACGTCGCGGGTCCGGATGGGGCCCAGCGTCTCCTCGGTGACCCTGCGGGAGCCGACGCTCATCGCCCAGGCGGCCGCCACGCTCGACGAGCTGACCGGGGGCCGGGCCGAGGTGGTGCTCTCCAGCGGGAACTTCGGGCTGCTCGCCGAGTACAAGATCGACTGGACGCAGACCAAGCCGCTGTCCCGGGTGGTGGAGGGGGTCAAGGTCATCCGCACCCTCCTGGACGACGGTGCGATCACCTTCGACGGCGAGTTCTTCCGCTACGACGGCCTGTTCACCTTCGCCCGGCCGGTGCAGGAGCGGATGCCGGTGAAGATGGGCGCCATGCGCGGGCCGCGCTCGTTCGAGGCCGCGGCCGAGCACTCCGACGGCTGCCACCACGCGCTGAGCTACACCCGCGAGGCCTACGACTACGCCGCCGAGCACCTGCGGGCCGGTGCCGAGAAGGCGGGCAAGGACTGGACGACGCTGGACTTCGGCGCCTGGGTCGTCGTCTCGGTGGGCCGCGACTCCGCGGCGGCCAAGGACGCCGCGCGCAGCATGGTCGGCATCTACGCCTCCTCCATGCCGGCCGAGCAGTTGGAGCGCAACGGCGTCGACCCGGTCAGCCTCAAGCCGATCATCGACGCCATCGCCGGTGGTGACCTGGCCAAGGGCATCGAGCTGACCACGCCGGAGCTCGCCGACAAGCTGTCGTTCTCGGGCACCCCCGAGGAGGTGACGGCGAAGATCAAGGCCATCGAGCCCGCCGGGGTGAACCACCTGATCGCCGCCATCACCGACGCCTCGCTGGTCAAGGCGTTCACCGGGCGCGAGCTGCCCGGTGTCGCCACCGTGGAGGAGCAGCTGCAGCTCATCCACGACGAGGTCATGCCGGCCTTCGCCTGACGGAGGACCCGCTGCCCCCCACCCGACCCCGTGTCGGTTTCCGCGACAACCGACACGGGGGACGGGCAGGTCTCGCGCACCCACAGCACTCCCAGGAGGAACCGATGACCGACGTGCTCACCGGACCCGAGACCGTCCCCCAGCAGCGCCGACTGGTCACGGAGGTGCCCGGCCCGCGGTCCCGCGAGCTGGCCGCCCGGCGGGCCGCCGCGGTCACCTCCGCGGTCGGCAGCGTCCTGCCCGTCTACGTGCAGCGCGCCGGCGGCGGGGTGGTGGTCGACGTCGACGGCAACTCCTTCATCGACCTGGGCTCGGGGATCGCCGTCACCAGCGTCGGCCACGCCGCCCCCGAGGTGGTCGCGGCCGCGCAGGCGCAGGTGGCGGCGTTCACCCACACCTGCTTCATGGTCGGGCCCTACGAGGGCTACGTCGCCGTGTGCGAGGAGCTGGCCCGGCTCACCCCCGGGGACCACGAGAAGCGCTCGGCGCTGTTCAACTCCGGCGCCGAGGCGGTGGAGAACGCGGTCAAGGTGGCCCGGCACGCCACCGGGCGGCAGGCGGTCGTCGTCTTCGACCACGCCTACCACGGGCGGACCAACCTCACGATGGCCCTGACCGCGAAGAACATGCCCTACAAGCACCGCTTCGGGCCGTTCGCCGGTGAGGTCTTCCGGATGCCGATGTCCTATCCGTTCCGGGACGCGCCGGGGATGACCGGCGAGCAGGCCGCGGCGCGCGCGATCGGGCTCATCGAGTCGCAGGTGGGCGCGGACAACGTGGCCGCGGTGCTCATCGAGCCGATCCAGGGGGAGGGCGGGTTCGTCGTCCCGGCGCCGGGGTTCCTGCCCGCGCTGGCCGACTGGAGCCGCCGCTCGGGGGCGGTGTTCGTGGCCGACGAGGTCCAGACCGGCTTCTGCCGCACCGGCAGCTGGTTCGCCTCCGAGCACGAGCAGGTCGTGCCGGACCTGGTCACCACCGCCAAGGGCATCGCCGGTGGGCTGCCCCTCGCCGGGCTGACCGGCCGGGCCGAGCTCCTGGACGCCTGCCACACCGGCGGTCTCGGCGGCACCTACGGCGGCAACCCGGTGGCCTGCGCAGCCGCCCTGGCGACCATCCGCACCATGCGCGAGCAGGACCTCGCCGGCGCCGCCCGCGCCATCGAGGCGGCCGTGCTCCCGCGGCTGCAGGCGCTGCAGGAGCGGACCGGGGCGATCGGGGACGTCCGCGGCCGCGGCGCCATGCTCGCCGTCGAGCTGGTGCGCCCCGGCACGACCGAGCCGGACGCCGGGCTGACCACGCGGATCGCGAAGGCCTGCCACGCGGAGGGCGTCATCGTCCTCACCGCGGGGACCTTCGGCAACGTGCTACGCCTCCTCCCGCCGCTGGTCATCGGGCCGGAGCTGCTGGGCGAGGCGCTCGACGTCCTGGACGCCGCCGTCGCCGAGCACGCCGGCTGACGTGGTGGCCGCCTGACCGCCGCGCCTCAGCGCGCGAGGAAGTGCACGCCGAGCCAGAGCCAGGCGGCCAGCACCGCCACCCGGCCGGGCAGCGTGCGCATGGCGGCGGCGACCGCCTGCCCCGGGGTGGCGCGGTCGGGGGAGTGGCGGGCGGCCAGGGCCAGCCCGGCCCCGGCCGCGCCCAGCGCCACGAAGCCCGCGACGGCCAGGACGGCGCCGGTCACGGCCGCGCCGTGGGGGGCCGGCCGATCAGCCAGCCGCCCAGCGCGAGCCAGCCGACGGTGGCCGCCGCGCGCACCGGCGGGTGCGCCAGCACCGGGTCGAGCAGGTCGCTCAGGGTCGGGACGGCGGGCAGCGCGAGTGTCGCGAGCTCCCAGCCGATGACCACCAGGGCCCACAGCAGCCAGGGCCGGCCACCGCGCCCCACCGGCGGCGCGCCGGCGCCGGACCGGCCGGCCAGGGCCAGGGCGGCGACGACGGTGCCGGTGCCGAGGACCGCCGCCAGACTGCCGGGGCTCAGCTCGCCCCAGACCGTGACGGCCGCGGTGCAGGGCACACCGAGCACCACCACCGTTGCCCACCGGGCCGAGCGAGGGAGCTGCACCCGTGCATGGTCACCCAGCCGCCGGTCGCCGCGTCGTCGTGCTGGCCGCGTCCTCCGTCGTCCTCGCGGGCACCTGGAACAACCTCGTCCTGCCGCGGCTGCCGGGCCCCTACGCGGTCGTCAACGGGGCGGCGAGCGCCGTCCTGCTCACCGCCGCCCGGGCCGCGGGCCTGACCTGGGCGGAGCTCGGCCTGGCCCGGGGCGCGCTGCCCGCCGGCGCGCGCCACGGTGGGGCCTGGGCCGCCGCGGTCGCCGCGGCCTACGGAACGGCGCTGGCCGTGCCGGCGCTGCGCCCGCTGCTGGGCGACGCGCGCACGGCCGGTCTGACCCGCGCGCAGCTGGCCACCCAGGTCCTCGTGCGCATCCCCCTAGGCACGGTGGTGTGGGAGGAGCTGGTCTTCCGCGGCGTGCTGCCCGCCGTCCTGCGGCGGCTCGGACCCCCGGCCCGTGCCGAGGCCGGCGCCGCGGCCCTGTTCGGGCTCTGGCACGTGCGTCCCACGCTCGACGCGCTCGCGGTGAACGGGGTGGCGCCGGCGCCGGCCGTCCGCGGCCTGCTGGTGCTGGCCGGCTGCGGCGCGACGGCGGGCGCGGGGCTGCTGTTCTGCCGGCTGCGGCAGCGCAGCGGCAGCCTGCTGGCCCCCGCGCTGCTGCACCTGGCGGCCAACGCGCTGGGAGCCCTCGCGTCCGCCGCGGCTACCCGCCCTCGCGCAGGTGCCAGGGGGAGCCGTAGGCGTTGAGCAGGTCGAGGAACGGCACGGCGTCGAACGCCTCGGGGCCCAGCACGCCGCGACCCTGCCAGCGGCCGGTGGCCAGCAGCTCCAGGGCGACGACCGGGTTGACCGCGGTCTGCCAGACGACGGCCTGGGTCCCGTACTCCGCCATCGACCAGGCGTTGTCGACCACGTGGTACAGGTACACCTGGCGGGGGCGGCCGTCGGTGCCGGTGCCGCTGACCCACAGTCCCGCGCACGTCTTGCCGGTCATGAGCGCGCCCAGGCCGGCCGGGTCGGGCAGCGCCGCGGCCACCAGGTCGCGCGGGGAGACCTCGACGTCGCCGACGCGAACCGGGGTGGTGGAGTCCAGGCCGGTCTCGTGCAGGACCTTCAGGATGTCGATGAAGTGCGAGCCCAGGCCGTACTTGAACGTCACCCGGCGGGCGTCGACCCAGCGGGGCATGAGGAGCACCTCCTCGTGCTCCACGTTGACGCACTCGACCGGGCCGATGCCCTCGGGGAAGTCGAAGACCTCCGGCTCGCTGAACGGCTCGGTGGTGTACCAGCCGCGGTCCCGCTCCCACACCACCGGCGGGTTCAGGCACTCCTCGATCGTGGTCCAGATGTTGAACGAGGGGGCGAACGCGTGGCCCTGCACCGTGAGGTCGGCGCCGTCGCGGACGCCGAGCTCGTCGATCTCGGCGAAGAGGTGGTCGGCGGCGTACCGGGCGAACACGTCGGAGAGGCCGGGCTCGACACCGATGCCGACCAGCGCGAGCCGGCCGGCGGCCGCCCACTCGGCGGCGAGGGCGAACTGCTCGTCGCCCAGCTTGACGCCGGTCTCCTCGTGGGGGCGCTCGGGGTGCGGCCGGGACAGGGACATGGCCATGTCCAGGTAGTCGGCGCCGGCGGCGAGCGCGGCCCGGAACAGCGGCATGACGAACCGTGGGTCGGTGGCGTTGAGCAGCGCGTCGCAGCGGTGCTCGGCCAGCAGGGCCCGGACGGCGCCCTCGTCGGAGGCGTCCACCCGGGCGGCCGTGAACCGCGGGTCGCCGGCCGCGGCGACCGCCTTCTCGGCGCGGGCGGGGTCGTAGTCCGCGACGACGAGCCGCTCCACGAACTCGCGGCGCGCCGCGATCAAGGCGACCGCGCTGCCGACACCGCCGGCGCCGACCAGCAGGATGCGCATGTGGACCTCCGTGGGGTGGCGGCCACCCTAGCCACGAGTTCCGCAGTTGGGACAGTCTCCTGCGCGGTGAACCCTTGCCGTACGCCGTCTGTGCTGCGATAACCGTCGCATGAGCGCGGATCCCACCGACTCCGTCGCCGAGTCGACCACCGAGCCGACCCTCCGGCCGGGCGCGATCGGCTTCGTCGACGCCCTGGTGATCGGGCTGGCCTCGACCTCACCGGCGTACTCGCTCGCCGCGATCATCGGTGCGCTGGTCGCGCTCACCGGCGTCAACACCCCCGGGGTGCTGCTGGCCTCCTTCGTGCCGATGCTGCTGATCGCCTCGGCCTTCGCCGCGCTCAACCGGGTCGATCCCGACTGCGGGACGACGTTCTCCTGGGTCACCCGCGCGATGGGCCCGTGGTTCGGCTGGATCGGCGGCTGGGCCATCACGATGACCGGCGTCCTCATCATCGGGTCGCTGGCCAACGTCGGCGTCGTCTTCACGCTGCGCACGCTGAACCTGGACTCGCTGGCCGAGAACACGGCGGTGGTCCTGGTGCTCACCGTGGCGCTGATCCTGCTCATGACCTGGATCTGCGTGCTGGGCACGGAGCTGTCCGCGCGGCTGCAGAACGGCCTGATCCTGGCCCAGACCGTCGCCCTGCTGGTGTTCGCCGCGGTGGCCATCGTCCGGGGCGTGACCGGGGACAGCCCGCTGGGCGGCCTGGACCCCAGCTGGAGCTGGCTCAACCCGTTCGGAGCCGGAGGGGCGGCGCTGAGCGGTGGCCTGCTGCTCGGCGTGTTCGCCTACTGGGGGTGGGAGTCGGCGGTCAACCTCACCGAGGAGACCCGCGACTCGACCTCCACCCCGGGCCGGGCGGCGATCGTCTCCACCGTCGTCCTGCTGGTCACCTACGTCGGCGTCGCGATCGCCGTCCTGGCCTTCGCCGGCACCGACTTCCTCGCGGACAACGCCGACGAGGAAGAGGCGATCTTCGCGCTGCTGTCCACCGAGGTCATGGGCGGCTGGGACTGGGTGGTGCTGCTCGCCGTGGCGACGGCGGCCATCGCCTCCACGCAGACGACGATCCTCCCGGCCTCGCGCACCGGGCTGTCGATGGCTCGCCGGCACGCGTTCCCGCGCCGCTTCGGGCACATCTCGCCGCGCCACCGCACGCCCGACGTCTCCACCTGGTGGGTGGGCGGCATCGCCAGTGTGTGGTTCGTGGCGGTGAGCCTGCTCAGCGAGAACGCGCTGTTCGACTCGATCACCGCCCTGTCGCTGCTCATCGCCTTCTACTACGCGCTGACCGGCATCGCCTGCGCGGTCTACCACCGCCGGCAGCTGACCCGCAGCGTCTCGTCGCTCCTGCTGATCGGGGTCGGCCCGCTCATCGGGTCGGGGCTGCTCATCTGGCTGCTGATCCTGTCCATCGGCGACCTCGCCGACCCGGAGAACTCCTACACCGGCCAGGCCTGGCTCGGCGTCGGGCCGCCGCTGGTCATCGGCGTCGGCATCTTCGTCGTGGGCCTCGTCTGCATGTTCGTCTGGCGGGCCCGGGACCGGCGGTTCTGGCAGGAGCGGCCGGGGATCGCCGGGGACCGCGTCGTGGTCGACGAGGAGCTCCGAGGATGAGCATCGTCCTCGGTTACGACGAGTCGCCCGGCTCCCGCCCGGCCCTGGACATGGCCATCTCGCTGGCCGCCCGCTACGACGAGCCGCTGGTGCTGGTCCACGGCGTCGAGCCGCCGGGCGGGCTGGGGGAGGAGTTCCAGGCCCACCAGCGGGCACTGGCCGAGATGGGCCGGACGGCGGTGGAGCACGCGGTCGCGGAGGCGGACCGGGCCGGCGTCCGGACGGTGGTCGAGGTGTTGTCGGAGAAGCCGGCTCAGGCGATCGTCGACGCCGCCGGCCGGCACGACGCCCGCGTCATCGTCGTCGGCACTCGGGGGGAGAGCCCGCTGCGGGGAGCGTTCCTCGGGTCGGTGTCGCACAAGCTGCTGCACCTGTCCGACCGGCCGGTCCTCTGCGTGCCCGCCCGGGACGAGGCGTAGGGAGACCTCCCCGCCGGGGCGTCGGCGTCGCTACGGTGACGGGCCCGCACCCGCTGCTCGGAAGGACCGCGCCGTGACCTCGCGCCTGAACCCCTACATCAACTTCGCGGACCAGGCCCGCCAGGCCCTCGAGTTCTACCGGGGGGTGTTCGGTGGCGAGCTCAGCCTGAGCACGTTCGGCGAGGCCGGCATGGCCACGGGAGCCGACGCCGACAAGATCATGCACGGGCAGCTCGAGACGCCGGCCGGGTACACGCTGATGGTCTCCGACGCCCCCGCCGGCATGGAGCGCGACGAGGGATCGAACATCTCGGTCAGCGTCAGCGGGGACGACGGCGACGAGCTGCGCGGCTACTTCGCCGGGCTCTCGGAGGGCGGGTCGGTGACCATGCCGCTCGAGAAGCAGGTGTGGGGCGACGAGTTCGGGATGTGCGTCGACCGGTTCGGCGTCGCCTGGATGGTGAACATCTCCCAGCCGGCCGGCTGAGCCTCACGTCAGGTCGACGCGCAGCTGCAGCTCCCACGACGGCGCGGCCGGATCGTCGCTGTCCACGACAGCGCGCAGCTGGACCTGACCGCCACGGACCCCCTGCAGGGCCAACCCCTCGACCTTGTGCACGCGGCCGTCCACCTCCGGGACGGCAGCGACGTGCAGCACCGTCGCGCCGTCGACCAGCGCGAGTGCTGCGGCGACGACGGGACCGTCGTCGATGGCGTTGGGGGTGTCCTCCGCGGCGGCGCTCATGAGCTCCCGCCCATCCGGGAGCGCGACCGCATCGGTCACCGCCAGGCCGACCCCCTGCATCTCGCCGAGTTCGTAGACCCGCGGCTGCTCGACCGGCACGGACGCCGCATCGACCCGGCCGAGGACGGCGGCGACCAGGTCGTGCAGGGGGACCTCGACGCTCGCGGAGGGGACTCCCGCGCGCAGGTTGCCGCGGTTGTACCAGCGCACCGTGGCGCCGTGCCGGCTGGCGCCCTCCAGGTTGAGCTCGTCCATGGCCCGACCCAGGTGCTGGGCGACGCGCTCGTAGAGCGGGGTGAGGTCCCCGTCCAGCACGACCGGCCGCCCGTCCTCGAGCCGCACCAGCACGCCCCGCATGCGTCGCGCCGAGGAACCCGACCCGAGGAGCAGGACGGCTGCCTCGCCCTCCACCTCGGCCGGGCACGCGACCTCGAGGTCGGGCTTCAGCCGCTTGGTACCCAGCGCCTCGGTGAACCGATCGAGGCCCTCGACGGGCGGCAGCACCCGAACCGGGGTCACGCCACCGTCGCGACGCCAGGCGGCGAACGTGGCGTCGTCCTGTGCGATCAGCCAGCCATCACCCAGCGGTGCGATGCCCGAGGCCGCCGTCACCGGGGTCCCGTCGTCGAAGCGCAGGGTGTCGATCCCGTCCACGAAGACCCGCACGGGGCCACTGTGCGCGCACGTTCCGCGGCTCGCCCGCTCAGTCCTGCGCCCGCCCTGGTCCGTCGGGGTCCACCGGGTCGTCCCGGGTCGCGTCCTGCTGCCGGCGGAAGCGCAGCGACTCGACCAGCACGTAGCCGAACAGCACGCACCACGCGAAGCTGAGGAACGCCTGCCCCCAGCCGGCGTCGACGAGCTGGCCCACCAGTTGCACGAGGTTGTAGGCGAGCGCACCGGCAGCGAGCACCTGGACGCCCCGGTTGCCGAACCAGGGCGGGCGGAGGGGGGCAGCAGCCACGGCGTCACGCTAGCCCGGCGGCCGAGTGTGGCTCGTCCGCTGCCCCATGATCAACGCACGCTGATGGTCGATCAACGGGCCGCGCGGCCGCCGTCAGCGCCTTGTGATCGTGGCGAGGCACGCCGCCGGACGTCGGGTCAGAGCCGCGACCAGGCCTCGGTCAGCACCGAGCGCAGGATCTGCTCCATCTCGTCGAACTCCGCCTGTCCGCAGATCAGCGGCGGCGCGAGCTGGACGACGGGGTCGCCGCGGTCGTCGGCGCGGCAGTAGAGCCCCGCCTCGAACAGGGCGCCGGAGAGGAAGCCGCGCAGCAGCCGCTCGGACTCGGCGGCGTCGAAGGTCTCCTTGGTCTCCTCGTCCTTGACCAGCTCGATCCCGTAGAAGAACCCGTCCCCGCGCACGTCGCCGACGATCGGCAGGTCGAGCAGCTGCTCCAGGGTCGCGCGGAACGCCGACTCGGTGGCGAGCACGTGGCCGTTGAGGTCCTCCTCGTCGAACAGGTCGAGGTTGGCCAGCGCGACCGCGCAGCTCACCGGGTGCCCGCCGAACGTGTAGCCGTGCGGGAAGGACGTCGACTCCCGGAGGAAGGGCTCCATCACGCGGTCGGAGGCGATCATCGCGCCGATGGGGGAGTAGCCGGAGGTCATCCCCTTGGCGCAGGTGACCATGTCCGGCAGGTAGCCGAACTTCTCGCAGGCGAAGGTCGTGCCCAGTCGGCCGAAGGCGCAGATCACCTCGTCACTGACCAGCAGCACGTCGTGCCGGTCGCAGATCTCGCGCACCCGGGCGAAGTAGCCCGGCGGCGGGGGGAAGCAGCCGCCCGCGTTCTGCACCGGCTCCAGGAACACCGCGGCGACCGTGTCGGGGCCCTCCGCGAGGATCCGCTGCTCGATCTGGTCGGCCGCCCACCGGCCGAACGCCTCGGGGTCGTCGCCGTGCACCGGCGCCCGGTACAGGTTGGTGTTGGCCACGTGGAAGGCGCCGGGCACCAGCGGCTCGAAGACCTCCTTGAGCGCCGGGACTCCGGTGATCGCCAGCGCCCCCTGCGTCGTCCCGTGGTAGGCGACCTCCCGGCTGATCACCTTGGTCTTGCCCGGCTTGCCGGTCAGCTTGAAGTACTGCTTGGCCGCCTTCCACGCGGTCTCGACCGCCTCCCCGCCGCCGGTCGTGAAGAAGACGCGGTTGAGGTCGCCCGGTGCGGCGGCCGCCAGGCGCTGGGACAGCTCGATCGCCGCCGGGTGGGCGTAGGACCACAGCGGGAAGAACGCCAGCTGCTCGGCCTGCCGCGCGGCCGCCTCGGCCAGCACCCGGCGGCCGTGTCCGGCCTGGACGACGAACAGCCCGGCCAGCCCGTCCAGGTAGCGCCGGCCGCGGTCGTCGAACAGCTCGGCGCCCCGGCCGCGGACGATCACCGGTGGCGGGGTGTCGCGGTAGGCGCCCATCCGCGAGAAGTGCAGCCACAGGTTGGCGGTGGCGTCCGGGCCGAGGGGCTGGCCGGCAGCGGCGACGTCCTGCGCGGTGGTGGTCATGGCTGCGGATCCCGTCGTCGGATCGGGGGATGGGATGGGGGAATCGTAGCCAGCGTCGCCCGCTACGGAGGAGCCCGTCGGTACGCCGCGTCGATACGATCCGGGGGTGACCACCCGGGGGCAGTTCGTGCTGGACGACGTCTCGAGAGCCATCATCGAGCAGCTCCAAGAGGACGGCCGCCGGCCCTACGCCCGCATCGCCGCCGCGGTGGGCCTCTCGGAGGCCGCCGTCCGCCAGCGGGTGCAACGGCTGCTCGACGCCGGGGTCATGCAGATCGTCGCGGTCACCGATCCGCTGCAGGTCGGCTTCTCCCGCCAGGCGATGGTCGGCGTGCGCAGCAGCGGGGACCCGCGGTCCGTCGCCGACCGGCTCGCCGAGTTCGCCGAGGTCGACTACGTGGTCATCGTCGCGGGCTCGGTCGACCTGCTGGTCGAGGTGGTCTGCGAGGACGACGACCAGCTGCTGGAGACCGTCGCCCGCATCCGCGGGGTGGACGGCGTCGAGTCGACCGAGACCCACCTCTACCTCGGCCTGCGCAAGCAGACCTACGCGTGGGGCACCCGCCGCCACCCACTGCTGACCGCCGAGCCCGACGCCGACTGACGGCTCGTGCCCGGGGTCACCCCTCGGCCCTCCCTCAGGAGCAGTGCCGGGCGCTCGGCGGGAGGCCGAGGGCCGGGTTGCGGTCGAAGAAGCCGGCCGGCCGCAGCTGGAAGGACACCACGTCGACCGGCATGACCGGCCAGTCCTCGGGCCGGGTCACGTGGTGGATGCCGAAGACGTGCCAGAGCACGATGTCGGCGTCGGCGATGGGCCGGTCGGCCTGCATCCAGCGGGGGAGGCCCTCGTCGGCGCGGCTCTGGTTGCAGAACTCGCCGGCCGGCCAGCGCTCCTCCTCGTCGAACGCGGTCACCCACAGGGTGTGCCCGACGACCTCGGCCCGCTGGAGGAACGGCGTGCCCGGGCCGGCCAGCGCCGGCAGCGGCGAGGAGGTCACGAGCTTGTAGCCGGTCGGCGTCCCCAGCCCGTTGAGCCGCTGCCGGTTGACCACCGTCCAGCTGCGCTGGGAGGCGAAGTCGACGTCCTGGCGGCCCTCGGCCTCGGTCTCCAGCGCCCGCTCGTGCTGCACGACGGCCAGCCCGTGCGGGTTGTCCGCCGAGACGGGCAGCGCCGCGCTCTCGGAGACGACGACGGTGTTCTCCGGGCCGTCGACCTCCATGTCGAGGCGGGCGACGATGAAGTGCTGGTGGAGCGGGGCGTAGGTGCGGTCGTCGACGACGGTCCCGTACGGCGGCGGGGCGCCGTCGAACGTGCTGGTGACCATGATCCCGGTGGCGCGGACCTCGCACTGGATGGTGCCGTCGGAGGTGAAGCGCCAGTAGACGAGGTACTCGTAGTTGGCCACGGTGGCGTGGAAGGAGACCACCATCCGCCGCGAGCGGCGCACCTGGGCGCCGGCCCGCTCGTCGACGTGCTTCCACAGCACGCCGTCGTCCTCCTCGTGCAGGCAGATGGCGTGCTCGATCGTGTACGGCTCCCCGCGGCTGTCGTGCAGGACGGCGTCGACGTAGGTGATCTCGCCGAGGCAGTCGCAGCCGAGCTCCAGCGAGGTGGTCATCGAGCCCAGGCCCCACTCGCCGATGTCGAAGGCGGTGCGGCGGTGGTGGTCGGGACTCGGGTCCCGGTAGGGGACGACCATCTCGGCGAAGGACAGCCGGTGGGCGACCGACCGCCCGCCGAAGGCGACCCGGTGCAGCACCAGGCCCTCGCGGTGGTTGAAGCCCAGCCGCAGCGTCCAGTCCTGCCAGCGCAGCTCGTGGCCGTCCAGCGTGAAGGAGGGGCCCTCGGGCTGGGTGATCTCCAGCGGCCGGACGTCGGTGCGCTGGACCAGCCCGGGCACCAGCGCGGGGACGTACTCGCCCATGACCGCCGGCGGCTCCGGCGGCGGGGTGTCCTCGACGTCCAGCAGCTCCATGGTGTTGAGGTCCACGACGAAGTGCAGCCCGCTGACCGGGTTCGCGTAGGGGTTGCCGGTCGGCGTCGAGCGGCGCCACACGTCGGTCCAGCCGACCCGGCGGTGCTGCAGGCCCTCGGGGATCAGCGAGTGCCCGTAGGCCCAGGTGTCGATGAGCACCAGGTCCAGATCGGTGATGCCGCGCTTGGTCAGCGCCTCGACGACGGCCGGGTGCTCGATGAGCACCTCGTGCGCCTCGTGCCACTCGTCGAGGGTCATGTTGGCCTGCCGGCCCGGCACCGCCTCCCACCAGAGGACGGCGTCGTCGGTGAGCGACACGGTCGCCCGGTAAGGCGTCCCCTCGTCGCGGCTCCAGCAGGTGACCCGGGCCTCGCGGCGGATCGGGTCGCCGGGGCGGAACGCGCGGACGACGTCCTTGGCCGGCTCGCGCAGCTCCATGGCGGCGAACCGCCAGCGCTCGTCGACGCCCCGGTCGCGGCGCAGGATGCCGGCCGCGGCACGGAACTCGTCGGCGGTCAGCGGGTCCAGGGGGTGCGCCGTCACGGGGTCTCCTCGGGGGTGGGGCGGTCGGCGAGCAGGGAGTCGACGCCGAGCAAGGAGACGTCGGGGCCGTACTGGGCGCCGTAGCGGGGCATGGTCGTCGTCCAGGAGCGAGGAGGAGCCGACCCGGGGTGCCGGACCTCCCGGGCAGCTCACCATCCGCCGCCACCGCGGTCAACGGATACCGCAGCCGGTGCGACCGTCCCGTGCGGGATCGTGCCCGGCGTCCTGGTCGGGGTGCGGTATCCGCTGCCGACAGGGAGAGGCCGGGGCGGCTGTTCCACCCCGGCCCCGGTCCTCCTCGGTCAGACCCGGGTCAGCCGGCACGCCGTCCCGTACGCGCAGACCTCGGTCCAGGTGCTGCCCATCTCCGTGGTGTCGAAGCGCATCGCCACGACGGCGTCCGCGCCCTTGGCCTCGGCGGCGGAGACGAGCCGCTCGATGGCCTCCTGGCGGCTCTCCTCCAGGTTCTTGGTGAGCCCCTTGAGCTCGCCGCCGGCCAGCGACTTCATCGCCGCGCCGAGCTGGGACCCGGCGTGCCGGGACCGGACGGTGAGGCCGAAGACCTCGCCGAACACGGCCTCCACCCGGTAGCCGGGCACCTCGTTCGTCGTCGTGATCAACACGGGGACCACCTCTTCTCTCCTCGGAGTTGCCGGATCGACGTGCGGGAGGTCGGGGTCAGCGCCGGGCGAGGGCGGCCGGTCCGGGGACGGCGGGCACCGCGGACGGGGGCGCGGTCCGCCACGTCGCCCGGTCGAACGCGACCGTGGCGGCGACGGCGACGGCCACGAACCCGAGGTAGACGAGGGCGGCGCGGCGCAGGTCGGCGTCGTCGAAACCGAGCATCCCGTAGGTGAAGGCGCCCTGGCTGGCGTGGAAGAGCAGGGGCATGAGCAGGCTGCCGCCGGTGCGGTTGAACAGCCAGACGTAGAGGAACGTGATCAGCACCGTCGTGGGCAGCCCGACTGCCGACAGGTTGCCGGTGACCACGAGCGGCAGGTGCCAGCCCGCCGCCAGCACGCCGAGCACGGTGGCCGCGCCGAGGGGGGACGTGCCGAGCTGCAGGTGGGGCAGGGCGTAGCCGCGCCACCCCGGCTCCTCGCCCATGGCGCCGTCGGTGGGGTCGACCAGCCGCACGGCCAGCACGATCGCCACGTCGGCCCAGACCACGCCGGACAGGTCGGGCGCGGCGCCGCCCAGCCAGGAGACCGCCCAGCCGGTCGCCAGCACCAGCAGGGCGGGCAGGGCGATCGCCACGACGTACCACTGCCAGCCGACCCGCCACCGCAGCAGCCGGGCGAGCAGCTCGCGGTACCCGGCGGCGCCGTCCGCGAGCGCGATGACCACGACGGCCGCGACCAGCGGGCCGCCGGGGAAGAAGAAGTAGGCCTCCGGGACCAGCCCGGCCTCGGCGAGCGGCCAGGGCGCCCACGACACCAGGTAGGTCAGCAGGAAGAACGTGGTCAGGCGGTGCTGCCGGACCCAGGCCCTGGTGCTCGACATGACGACCTCCGGAGCGGATGAGGAGGGACCCGAGCCTCCGCCCGGCCGGGCAGCTCGACCACGGGGCCAACCCGGTGCCGGACGAGGGTCAACCCGGTGCCCGGAGGGCGACGGCGGTGCCAGCATCGACGGATGACCGCGCGGGTCCTGATCGTCGACGATCACGCCGCCTTCCGATCACTCGCGCGCCGGCTGCTGACCGCCGCCGGCTTCCAGGTCGTGGGCGAGGCCGGCGACGCCGCCGACGCGCTGGTCGCCGTCCACGCGCTGGACCCCGACGTGGTGCTGCTCGACGTCCAGCTGCCCGACCTCGACGGCTTCGCCGTCGCCGAGCAGCTGGCCGGCCGGCCCGGGGCGCCCCTGGTCGTGCTGGTCTCCAGCCGGGAGCGGCTGGACTACGGCTCCCGGGTCGACCACTGCCGGGCGCGCGGGTTCATCCCCAAGGCCGACCTGAGCGGCGAGAGCCTGTGGCGGGTGATCGACGGCCCCCAGGAGGTGGCCCCGTGCCCCGTCTGAGCAGCCGGGGGCGCTGGGCAGCGGTGGCGGCCGGGCTCGCGGCCGGCGCGGGCGCGGCCGCGGCGCTGGTCCGGGGCGGCTACGACGTCCCGCCCGACCTGCTGCCGCCGACCGTGGTGCTCGGCCTGGCGGTCGGCTGGTCGTTCATCGGGGTGGGGCTGGCCGCCTGGAGCCACCGCCCGGCCAGCCGGACCGGAGCGCTCATGGTGGCGCTGGGCTTCGCGTGGCTGGCCCGGTACGTGGTCGCCGTCGCCGCCCGCCCGGCGTTCGTCGTCGGCGTGCTGCTCGGCTCGGTCTACCTGAGCGTCTTGGTGCACCTGCTCGCGACGTTCCCCGACGGGCGGGTGCACACCCGGGTGGAGCGGGCGGTGGTGGCGCTCGGCTACCTGCTGTCCGCGCCGCTCGACGCGTTCTTCCTCGTCGTCTTCCAGGCCGACCGGGGGCTGGGGGAGGGGCCGCCGCCCAACGGCCTGGTGATCGCGCCGACCAACGGCGAGTTCGACCCGTCCGGCATCGACCTGGTCGTCCAGGCCGTGGTGGTCGCCCTGTTCGGGACCCTGCTGGCCGTGGTCTTCGCCCGCTGGCGCGCCGGTGGGCCCGCGCGGCGGCGCAGCCTCGGACCGGGCGTGGCCGGCGGGGCGGTCGTCGTCGTCACGATCCTGGTCGAGCGGACCGCGATCCTGCTGCTCATCCCGCCGGCGGCCGGGGTCGTCCTGGCCTGGGCGGCCCAGGTGGTCCTCGTCGTCTGGCCGCTGGCGCTGCTGCTCGGCCTCCTGCGCAGCCACCTCGACCGCTCGGCGGTGAGCCGGCTGGTCGTCGAGCTGGGCGAGGGGCTGCCGGATCCCGCGCGGCTGCGCGGCGCCCTGGCCCGCACGCTGCACGACCCCTCGCTGGAACTGGCCTACTGGCTGCCGGAGGGGGAGTCGTTCGTCGATCCCGACGGCGCCCCCGTGCACGTCGACCCCCGGGCCGGCCGGGCGCTGACCTACCTGGACCGGGACGGCGAGCGGATCGCGGTGCTGGTGCACGACCCGGCGCTCGCCGCCGAGCCCGAGTTGGTGGCCGCGGTCGCGGCGAGCGCCGGGCTGGCGGTGCAGAACCAGCGGCTGCACGCCGAGGTGCGCAGCCAGCTCCGGGAGGTCAACGCCTCGCGGGCGCGGATCGTGGAGGCCGCCGACGCCGCCCGCCGCCGGGTCGAGCGGGACCTGCACGACGGTGCCCAGCAGCGGCTGGTCGCCGTGGCGCTGGCCCTGCGGCTGGCCCGGACCCAGCTGGGCCCCTCGGACGGCGACGTGGCCGGCCTGCTCGACGAGGCCCGCGACGAGCTGTCCGGGGCGCTCGACGAGCTGCGCGAACTGGCCCGGGGGATCTACCCGGTGCTGCTCACCGACGCCGGTCTCGGCCCGGCGCTGACCGCGCTCGCGGAGCGGTCCGCGGTGCCCGCCGTCGTCGGCGCCGTGCCGGACCGGCGCTGGCCGGGGGCGCTCGAGCAGGCCTGCTACTTCGTGACGTCGGAGGCCCTGGCCAACGCGGCGAAGCACGCGGACGCTTCCACCGTGACCGTCGAGGTGCGGCCCGAGGGCCCGGTCCTGCGGGTCGAGGTGTGTGACGACGGCGTCGGCGGGGCCGATCCGTCCGGCTCCGGCCTGCGTGGCCTGGCCGACCGGGTGGCCGCGCTCGGCGGGCGCCTGGTGGTGCAGAGCCCGCCCGGCCAGGGCACGCGGGTGATCGCGACGCTGCCGTGCGAGTGATCGTCGCCGACGACGCCGCGCTGTTCCGGGCGGGCATCTGCCGGCTGCTCGACGACGCCGGGTTCCAGGTCACGGCCGCGGTGGGCGATGCCGGGGAGCTGCTGGACGCGGTGGACCGGGAGCCCCCGGACGTGGCGGTCGTGGACATCCGGATGCCCCCCACCCACACCACGGAGGGACTGGACGCCGCCCGAGCGCTGGCCGCCCGCCACCCGCAGGTCGGCGTCCTCGTGCTGTCGGCGCACGTCGAGCCGCACTACGCGATCCAGCTCGTCGAGTCCGGCTCCCCGGGGACCGGCTACCTGCTCAAGGAGCGGGTGACCGACCCGGCGGAGCTGACCGACGCGGTGCGCCGGGTGGGCGCCGGCGGGGTGGTCATCGACCCGGGCGTGGTCGCCCATCTCGTCCGCCGGCGCCGCGCCCCCAACCCGCTCGACGCGCTGTCCGACCGGGAACGCGAGGTGCTCGCCGTCATGGCCGAGGGCCGGTCCAACCAGGCGATCGGCGAGCGGCTCTTCCTCGCGCCGAAGACGGTGGAGGCCTACGTCCGCAACGTCTTCACCAAGCTCGACCTGCACGAGGCGGCCGACGCCAACCGCCGCGTGCTGGCCGTGCTCGCCTACCTGCGCGCCTGACGGCGGCGGTTCCGCGGCAGTCAGCCGCGGAACCGCCGGTCAGCCGGTCAGCCGGTCAGCCGACGATCACACGGGTCGGCTTCCGCGCCCCGGTCCGCTCCTCGCTCGCTGGCGCTCGCTGCGATGCTCCCGGGGCTGTCAGCCGACGACGATCGACTCGACGTCGAACTCCTCACTGATGATCCCGTACTCCAGCATCAGGTCGCTCATCTCCTGCAGCTGCTCGACGTCGACCTCGGCGTCCCACGCGGGCAGGGCGACCTGCTCGACGGTCTCGGCCGGCACCTGGGTGTAGGTGGGCACGAGCTCCACCAGCCGCTCCCGGTTGTCGGTGAGCTCCTCCATCGACGCCGCCATCGCCGCGCGGAAGGCCTCGATCACCTCGGGGTTCTCCTGCGCGTACTGCTCGGTCGTCAGCCACCCGGCGACCGGCATGTCCTCGACCGGCCCCCGGAACAGCGGGAACAGCACCCGGGCGCCATCGGCGACGGCGGCGGCCTGGAACGGCTCCACCAGCCAGATGGCGTCCACGTCCCCCGCGTCGAGGGCCGGGGCCATGTCCGGCAGCGGCAGCTCCACGAACTGGATCGTCGAGATGTCGACCCCGGCGTCCTCCAGCACCGCGTTGATCGCCACCGTGCCGATGTTCTGCAGGTTGTTCACCGCGATCCGGGCCCCGGCCAGGTCGGCCGCCGACTGGTACGGCGAGTCGGGGGTCACCAGGACCGAGTGGTCGTCGGCGCCCACGTCGTTGCCCGCGACGATCCGCACCGGGAGGCCCTGCTGCGCCGCCAGGAGCGCGGAGGTGTAGTTGCCGTAGGTGATGTCGTACTCGCCGGCGATCAGCGACGGGATGGCCTGGGCGCCACCGGAGGTCTGCTCGAGGGTGACGTCGAGGCCCTCGTCCTCGAACAGGCCGGTCTCGTCGGCGTTCACGGCGCTCGCGGTGTGCACCAGCGGGAAGTAGCCGAGGGTCAGCGCGGCCGGGCCTCCCTCGCTCCCGCCGCCGTCCCCACCCCCGCCGCTGTCGTCGGAGCCGCACGCGGCCAGCACGAGCGCCGCCGCGCAGCCGAGCGCGAGCCCGGCGAGTCGGCGACGGGGTTGGGCCTGGGGGGCAGACATCGGGCGGTTCTCCCTCTCGGTGAGCGGCGGGCGCCGCGGGCACGGACGGCCATGGTGCGACGTGGGTCACGCGCCGTCCGACTTGTGTCTCATCCATCGAGAGAGTTGGTCCGGGCGGAGGTGGCGGGCGTCACGCTGGACCCGTCCCGCCCCGCGACCAGGGAGAGCCCCGTGACCGTCGACAGCCCGCCCGTGACCGACGTCCCCGTGCTGGACGACGACCCGTTCGGGGAGGAGGTGCTGACCGACCCCTACGACTTCCACCGCCGGATGCGCGACGCCGGACCGGTGGTCTTCCTGGCGCGGTACGGCATCTACGCCATGGGCCGCTTCGCCGAGGTCTCGGCGTCACTGAAGGACTGGGAGACGTTCGTCTCCAGCCGTGGCGCGGGCCTCGCGGACTTCGCCAAGGAGGAGCCGTGGCGGCCGCCGAGCCTGCTGCTGGAGGCCGACCCGCCCGACCACACCGTCGTCCGGACGGCGATGAACGGCGTGCTCTCCCCGCGCAGCGTGCGGGCGCTGCGCGAGCGGTTCGCCGCCCCGGCCGCCGACATCGCCGACCGGCTGGTCGCGATGGGCACCTTCGACGCGGTGACCGACCTGGCCGAGGTCTATCCGCTGCGGGTGTTCCCCGACGCCGTCGGACTGGGCGAGGAGGGCCGGGAGAACCTGCTGCCCTACGGCGGGCTGGCGTTCAACGCCTTCGGCCCGGACAACGAGCTGCGCCGGGCCGCGCTGGCCACCGCGGCGCCGGTGCAGGCCTGGATCTGGGAGCAGTGCCAGCGGGAGAACCTGGCCCCGGGCGGGTTCGGCGCGGAGATCTGGGCGGCCGCCGACCGCGGCGACGTCACCGCCGAGCAGGCACCGATGCTGGTGCGTTCCCTGCTGACCGCCGGGATGGACACCACCGTCTACGGCATCGCCAACACCGTCTACGGGCTCACCCGCCACCCCGACCAGTGGGCGCTGCTGCACGCGCAGCCGGCCAAGGCCAAGTTCGCCTTCGACGAGGCGCTGCGCTGGGAGTCACCGGTGCAGACGTTCTTCCGCACCACCTCCCGCGACGTCGAGGTCGCCGGCACGCACATCCCCGAGGGCACCAAGGTGCTGCTGTTCCTCGGCTCGGCCAACCGCGACCCGCGGCAGTGGGGCGAGGACGCCGACGTCCTGGACGTCAACCGCCGCGCCGCCGGCCACGTCGCCTTCGGCATGGGCATCCACCAGTGCGTCGGCCAGCCGGTCGCCCGCCTGGAGACCGAGCTGGTGCTCGCGGCGCTGGCCGAGCGGGCCCGCCTCCTCGAGCCGGCCGGCGACCCCGTGCCGAAGCTCAACAACACCCTCAAGGGCTGGGCCAGCGTCCCGGTGCGGGTCACGCCCGCCTGAGCCGGGCCGGCTCACCGGCCGAGGGAGGTGTCCCCGCCGAGGTAGCGGTCCGGCGGGTCGCCCGGGGCCTCGGCCAGCCACCGGGCGGTCCCGGCCGCCTCGCGGGCCTGGAACTCGTCGAGCAGCAGGTCCCGCAGCCGGACCCGGCGCAGCTCCTCGGCCGGGTCCCCGCGGCCGGGCCGGGCGGAGCTGCGCCACTCGTCGAGGAGCAGGTCGGTCGGCAGGTCGCGCAGCGTCCGCCGCACCGCGGCCTCGTCCCAGCGGGACGAGTCCTGCTCGGGCAGGTCCGACGTCAGCCACCGGGCGGCACGGCAGGCGCCGATGGTCAGCAGCAGTCCGACCGCCGGCACGGCCGCGGAACCCAGGGACGCCGTCCCGGCGACGACCGCCGGGAGGCAGCCGGCCCCCGTCGCGGCGACGGCCGGGTGCGGCAGCGGGGGGAGGTCCACCGGGTAGCGCGCGAGCACCGCGACCGCGACCCCCACCACGCCCGCCAGGGCGGCACCCGCCAGCAGGGACGGGCCGGGGGCGGTCAGCGACCCGGCCACGGCGAGCAGTCCGCAGCAGATCCGGAGCGCCGCCCGCGCGCCCCGGGTCACGAGGGTCCTGATGGTCTCGGGCACCCCGACCTCCCTCCCCGGTCGTCCTCCCAGGGTGTCCTCGCCCGGCCGCCTGCGGCACGTCCCGCGGCACTCGTCACGAACTCTCCATGTACGGCGGTGCGGACCGGGGCGACGGGCGTCGGGCGCCCGGTCGTGGGTACCGGGCGTCCGACCGGAGGAGGACGGCATGGCACACGATCCACGGCCCGGTGAGGACGACGTCGACCGCGACGACGCGCAGGCGCTGAGCCGGGCGACCGGGGGCGGCGACAGCGGGGACCCCGATGCGGGGACCACGACGGGGACCGGCGGGTCCGGCGAGTTCGTCGGCCGCGTCGCCGGCGGGGACGACGTCGGCTACGCGGAGGAGACGGGCGCCGAGCGGCGGGCCGCCCTCGCCCGGGACGACTGACCGCCCGCGCAGGGCCGCCGGTTCTGCGCAGCAGAATGACCTCCGTCGGCACTCGTCGCCTGGGTCACGATCCCCTGCGGGGTGACCGTCACCCCGACGAGTCGGGAGGGCCGCCGTGGACCAGTCCGCACCGGGACCCGCCGCGTCGCGGGAGCTCCGCGCGCAGCGCAGCGCGCTCGCGGAGGCCAACCACATCCTGGTCACCCAGGGCATCCTCGACGCGTTCGGCCACGTGAGCGTCCGGTCCGCCGAGGACCCGGGCACGTTCCTGCTCGCGCGCAACCTCGCGCCGGGCCTGGTCCAGGAGGACGACGTCCAGCTCCTCACGCTGGACGGGAGCACCGACGATCCGCGCCCTCCCTACCTGGAGCGGCACATCCACGGCGAGGTCTACCGCGCCCGCCCGGACGTGCAGGCCGTCGTGCACAGCCACTCCCCGGCGGTCATCCCGTTCGGGATCTCCGGCACCGCGTTGCGTCCGGTCCTGCACATGGCCGGGTTCCTGGCGCCCGAGGTCCCGGTGTTCGAGGTCCGGGACACCCTCGGAACGGCGTCCGACCTCCTGGTGCGGACGCCCGAGTCCGGAGCCGCGCTGGCCCGGGCCCTGGGTGCCGCGTCGGTCGTCCTCATGCGCGGCCACGGCGCGACCGCCGTGGGCGCGTCCCTCGAGGAGGCCGTGTACCGGGCGGTCTACACCGAGGTCAACGCCCGCGCCCAGACCGAGGCCCTGCGGCTGGGCGGCTGCACCTTCCTGACCGACGAGGAGGCCGCTGCCACGGTGGCCTCCATCAGCCCGCAGATCCCCCGGGCGTGGGGCTTCTGGCGCGACCGCGTCCGTCCGCCGGCCTGAGCGCCGCCGAGCGTCCGCGCCTCTCCCGCACCCGCCCCGCCGTTCCCCGAAGGAGTGGATCCGTGACCGGACCCAGGTCCCGCGCCGCCGCAGCCGGTGTCGCCGCACTGCTCGCCCTCGCCGCCTGTGGCGGGTCGGACGACGCCGGGAGCGGGGGTGGCGCCGAGGAGGGCGGGCTGACCCCCGTCACGATCGGCACCCAGCCGATCGTCGACTCCGCACCCCTCTACCTCGGTGTCGACCAGGGGTTCTTCGAGGAGGAGGGCATCGAGCTCACCATCGAGAGCGCGGCCGGTGGCGCGGTCGTCGTGCCGAGCGTCGTCTCCGGCGAGTACCAGTTCGGCCGCGGCAACGTCCTGTCCACGATGATCGCCGTGGACGAGGGACTGCCCCTGCGCTGCATCACCAACGCCAACTCCACCGCCGGCGACCCCGACTTCGGCGCCGTGGTGGTGCGCGGCGACTCGCCGATCCAGTCGATGGCCGACCTGGCGGGCGCCACCGTCTCGGTGAACACGCTCAACAACATCGGGGACACCACGATCCGGTCGGTCGTCGAGGAGGCCGGCGGGGACCCCGACGCGGTCGAGTTCGTCGAGATCCCCTTCCCGGACGCGCCCAGCGCGCTGGACACCGGGCAGGTGGACGCCGCCTGGATCCTCGACCCGTTCCTGACCGAGGCCGTGGACGCCGGCGCGCGGGTCCTGTCGTACAACTTCTCGGACTTCCACCCCGAGCTCGACATCTCCTGCGTCTTCACGTCCGACCAGCTGCTGCAGGAGGACCCGGAGCTGGTCGAGGCGTTCCAGCGGGCCATGAACCGGTCGTTGGAGTTCTCCCAGGAGAACCCGGAGGAGGTCCGGCGCATCACCGGCACCTACACCGAGATCGAGCCGGCGGTGCTCGAGCGCATCGTCATCCCGACCTTCCGCACCGAGTTCAGCCGCGAGGCCCTCGAGCTGCTCGGGGCCAAGGCCGCCGAGTACGGCACCCTCTCGGAGGAGCCCGACCTGGACCAGCTCCTGCCCTGATCACTCGCGGGGGCGGCGCCGGATCCGTGAGCCCAGCCAGGTGACCGGGTCGAAGCGCCGGTCGGCCACCCGCTCCTTGAGCGGGATGATGCCGTTGTCGGTGAGGTGGATGCCCTCCGGGCACACCTCCGAGCAGCACTTGGTGATGTTGCAGTAGCCGAGGCCGAACTCGTCCTGCGCGGCGTCCCGGCGGTCGACGACGTCCAGCGGGTGCATGTCCAGCTCGGCCAGCCGGATGAGGAACCGGGGCCCGGCGAAGGCGGCCTTGTTGCTCTCGTGGTCGCGGATGACGTGGCAGGTGTCCTGGCATAGCCAGCACTCGATGCACTTGCGGAACTCCTGCGGCCGCTCGACGTCGACCTGCTGCATCCGGTGGTTGCCGTCGGGGTCGCGCGGCCGCGGGGTGAACGCCGGGATCTGCGCGGCCTTCTCGTAGTTGAACGACACGTCGGTGACCAGGTCGCGGATCACCGGGAAGGTCCGCAGCGGGGTGACGGTGACGGTCTCGTCCTCGGCGAAGGTGCTCATCCGGGTCAGGCACATCAGCCGCGGGCGGCCGTTGATCTCCGCGCTGCAGGACCCGCACTTGCCCGCCTTGCAGTTCCACCGGACGGCGAGGTCGCCGGCCTGGGTCGCCTGCAGCCGGTGGATGATGTCGAGGACGACCTCGCCCTCGTTGACCTGCACCGTGAAGTCCTGCAGGTCGCCGCCGGAGGCATCCCCGCGCCACACCCGGAACGTCGCGTCGTAGCTCATCCCCGCTCCCTGCTCCCGGCTCGGCTTCCGACCCCGCGGCTCACGACTCGAAGACCTCGGCGAGCTCGGGCGGCATCTGCGGCAGCGGCTGCCGCGCCACCGCGATCCCGCCGTCCGCCGTCCGGGTGCAGACCAGGTTGGTGCGCGCCCACTCGTCGTCGGCCGCGGGGAAGTCGTCGCGGGTGTGCCCGCCCCGGCTCTCCTCCCGCTCGAGGGCGGCCCGGGCGATGCACTCGCTCACCAGCAGCATGTGCGGCAGGTCCAGCGCCAGGTGCCAGCCGGGGTTGTACTGCCGGTGGCCCTCCACCGACAGCGCGGCCACCCGTTCCTTGAGCGCGGCGATCCGCTCCAGCGCCCGCTCCATCTCCGGCGCCGTCCGGATGATGCCGACCAGGTCGTGCATCGTCTGCTGCAGCTCCTGCTGCACGGTGTAGGGGTTCTCGCCGCCCTCGCGCTCGAACGGTGCCAGCGCGGCCTGCCCGGCGTCGGCCAGCGCCTCGTCGGTGAGGACGGCGAGGCCCACCCGCTTGCGCGCGTGCTCGCTGGCGGCCACGCCGGCGCGCCGGCCGAACACCAGCAGGTCCGACAGCGAGTTGCCGCCCAGCCGGTTGGACCCGTGCATGCCGCCCGCGACCTCGCCGGCGGCGAACAGGCCCGGGACGCGGGCGGCCTCGGTGTCGGGGTCCACCTCGACCCCGCCCATCACGTAGTGGCAGGTCGGCCCGACCTCCATCGGCTCGGCGGTGATGTCGACGTCGGCCAGCTCCTTGAACTGGTGGTACATCGAGGGCAGCCGCTTGCGGATGTACTCGGCGTCCCGCCGCGTGGCGATGTCGAGGAAGACGCCGCCGTGCGGGGAGCCGCGGCCGGCCTTGACCTCGCTGTTGATGGCCCGGGCGACCTCGTCGCGGGGGAGCAGCTCCGGTGGCCGCCGGTTGTTCTTCTTGTCGGTGTACCAGCGGTCGGCCTCGTCCTCGGTCTCCGCCGTCTCCTTGCGGAAGAAGTCGGGGATGTAGTCGAACATGAACCGGTTGCCGGCCGAGTTGCGCAGGATGCCGCCGTCGCCGCGGACGCTCTCGGTGACCAGGATCCCGCGCACCGACGGCGGCCACACCATGCCGGTCGGGTGGAACTGGACGAACTCCATGTTCACCAGCGCCGCCCCGGCCTGGAGCGCCAGCGAGTGCCCGTCCCCGGTGTACTCCCAGGAGTTCGAGGTGACCTTGTAGGCCTTGCCGATGCCGCCGGTGGCCAGCACCACCGACGGTGCCTGCCAGGCGACGAACCGCCCCGACTCCCGCCAGTAGCCGAACGCCCCGGTGATCCCCTCGGCGTCGGTGAGCAGCCGGGTGACGGTGCACTCCATGAAGACGTCGATGCCGAGGGCGACGGTCCGCTGCTGCAGGGTGCGGATGAGCTCCAGCCCGGTCCGGTCGCCGACGTGCGCCAGCCGGGCGAACCGGTGGCCGCCGAAGTCGCGCTGGCTGATCAGGCCGTCGGGGGTGCGGTCGAACAGCGCGCCCCAGTCCTCGAGCTCGCGGACCCGGTCGGGCGCCTCCTGCGCGTGCAGCTGGGCCATGCGCCAGTGGTTGAGCATCTTCCCGCCGCGCATGGTGTCCCGGAAGTGCACCCGCCAGTTGTCCTCCGGGTAGGCGTTGCCCATGGCCGCGGCGATGCCGCCCTCGGCCATGACCGTGTGCGCCTTGCCGAGCAGGGACTTGCACACCACCGCGGTGCGCGCGCCCTGCTCGGAGGCGGCGATCGCGGCCCGCAGGCCCGCGCCGCCGGCGCCCACGACGACGACGTCGTAGTCGTGCCGCTCCAGCTGCATCAGAAGAACCTCAGGTCGGAGATCGTGCCGGTGGCCAGGAGGAAGACGTAGAGGTCGGCGAGCGCCACGCTGACCAGCGAGGCCCACGCGAACTGCATGTGCCGGCCGTTCAGCCGCGAGACGACCGTCCAGAACCGGTAGCGCAGCGGGTGCTTCGAGAAGGAGTTCAGCCGCCCGCCGACGATGTGCCGGCAGGAGTGGCAGGACAGCGAGTAGAGGGCCAGCAGCGTCGCGTTGGCCAGCAGGATCAGCGTCCCGAGACCCATGTGGCCCCACGCCCCGGTCTCGTCGCGGAAGGCCAGGACGGCGTCGTAGAACAGGATGACGTTGATGACCAGGGCCGCGTAGAGGAAGTAGCGGTGCACGTTCTGGCCCAGCAGCGGCAGCCGGGACTCCCCGGTGTAGCGCCGGTGCGGCTCGGCGACCGCGCAGGCCGGCGGGGAGAGCCAGAACGACCGGTAGTACGCCTTGCGGTAGTAGTAGCAGGTCATCCGGATGCCCAGCGGGAAGACGAGGATGTAGATCGCCGGGGAGATCCAGGCGGGCCCGGTGAACAGCTCCGGGAAGGTGTCGCCCTCGCAGGCCGTGGTGAGGCAGGGCGAGTAGAACGGCGAGATGTAGGGCTCGGAGAAGTAGTACGCGTTCTGGAACGCCCGGAACGACGAGTAGGCGATGAACGCGAGCAGCGCGAGGACGGTCAGCAGCGGCTGGACCCACCAGCGGTCGGTGCGCAGGGTGCGGGCCGCGATCGCCGCGCGGCGCGGGGGGTGAGCCCCGTTCCCTCCACCCGGGGTGACCGCTCCGGTCCCGCGGGGCGCGGTGGCCGTCACCGGAGCGTGCGGCCCGGTGCGCTCACTTCACCGTCGTAGCCGTCGTCCCACGTGACCGGGGCGTACGTCCGGTCCCCGAACACCTCGACCCCGCGGGCGCTGCCGCACAGCAGGTTGAGGTCGTCCCGCAGCCGGGCGACGTCGACCTTGAGCCGGCGCGAGTCCACGGTGTCCCCGAAGTGTCGGGCGAGCGGGCCGCAGGCCTGCTCGAGTGCGTCGACGGCCCGGCGAGCCGCCGCCACGTCCTGCTCCAAAGACATTCCTGCCCCCAGATGCTGGTCCTCCGCCGTCGGCACGGCGAGGGGCGCAGTCGACCACGGACGGTGGCCCCAGGGGAAGGGGTCCCGACCGGCGCCGTCCCGGGGCGGCGCCGGTCGGGGACGAGCCCGCCGTCGCCGGCGGAGTACGTGCCGCCGATCAGTGCTCGACGAGCCAGACGGCGGTGTTCGGGGGCAGCGCGACGCTGCGGGCCGAGTGGCGGACGTGCGCGGTGGAGGCCAGCAGGACCGTGCCGCGGCAGCGGACCAGCACGGTCTCGGCGCCCATGTTGACCACGCAGCGCACGGTCTCCTCCGTCCCGACGGAGCGCACGGTCAGGACGTCGCCCTGCGTGCTGACCGTCGCCTCGCCGGTGCTGAACGCCGGGTGCGCCTTGCGCAGGGCCAGCGCGCGCCGGTGCAGGTTCAGCATCGAGCCGTCGTGCTCGGCCTGGTGGGCGACCGCGTAGGACCGCCACTCCGCGGGGACGGGCAGCCACGGCTCGGCCGCGCCGTCCGGGGAGAAGCCGACGCCGGGGGAGGAGTTCCAGGGCATCGGGATCCGGCAGCCGTCGCGGCCGGTCCGGGCGCCGCCGCTGCGGAGGAAGATCGGGTCCTTCTTCGCCTCGTCGGGCACGGTGGCCTGCGGCAGGCCCAGCTCGTCGCCGGCGTAGAGGTAGGCCGAGCCCGGCAGGGCCAGCATGAGCAGCGCGGCGGCCCGGGCGCGGGCGGCGCCCAGCGGCCCGCCGCCGAAGCGGCTGACCTGGCGCTCCTTGTCGTGGTTGCCGAGCACCCAGGACACCGGGGCGCCGACCCGCCCGTAGGCGTCGAGCGCGCTGGAGATCGCCTCGGCGAACGAGCCGGTGTCCCAGGCCGACTTGAGCAGCCGGAACGACAGCGCCTGGTGCATCTCGTCGGGCCGCGAGTACAGCGCCACCTCGTCCAGGTCGGCCAGGCAGACCTCGCCGACGAGCATGGTGTCGGGGTACTCGTCGCAGATCTCGCGCCAGCGCCGCCAGACGTCGTGCACCTCGGGCTGGTTCCACGTCATGGCCTGCTCGGGGCCGTGCCCGAACAGGGTGGGGGCGTAGAAGCCGGGGTTGTCGCGCAGGGCGGCGTCCTTGTACAGGCCGTAGGCCACGTCGACGCGGAAGCCGGCGACGCCGCGGTCCAGCCAGAACCGCAGGGTGCGCTCGAAGTCGGCGGCGACGGCCGGGTCACGCCAGTTGAGGTCGGGCTGCTCGGGGGCGAACAGGTGCAGGAACCAGCGGCCGTCCGGCGTCCGCGACCAGGCCGGCCCGCCGAACAGCGACTGCCAGTTGTTCGGCGGCTCCTCCGACGGCGGCGCGAAGTGGTACCGGGCGGCCTCGGGGGAGTCGGGGTCGGCCAGCGCCGTCCGGAACCACGGGTGCTGGTCGGAGGTGTGGTTGGGGACGACGTCCAGCAGCACCCGCAGGCCCACCTGGCGGGCGTCCTCCACCAGCGCCTCGAGGTCGCTGACGTCGCCGTACTCCGGGTCGACCGCGCGGTAGTCGACGACGTCGTAGCCGCCGTCGGCACCCCCGGAGGGGTAGTGCGGGTTGATCCAGATCGCGTCCACCCCCAGCCAGGCCAGGTAGGGCAGCTTGCTGCGCAGCCCGGCGAGGTCGCCGATGCCGTCGCCGTCGCTGTCGGCGAACGAGCGGAGGTACACCTGGTACACCACGGCGTTCCGCCACCACGGTGACGGGGTGGGGGCGAGGGCGAACCGGCGCTGGGTCGAGGTCCTCGCGGTGGAGAGGCGACGTGCCATGTGGGCACTATCGGCAGTCCGTCGGCACGTCGCGTGTGTCATGGATCACGAAAGTCGCCGGTTCTGATGGCGAACATCGACAACCCGGGGAGTGGACCTCATGGCAGTCGCGCCCGACCAGGACCTCGTCGACGCCGTCGGTGCGTTCGTCGACGAGCAGGTCCGACCCCGCGTCCGGGAGTTCGAGCGGGACGACGTCTACCCCGGACCGCTCATCGACGCGATGAAGGAGCTGGGCTGCTTCGGGATGCTCGTCCCCGAGGAGCACGGCGGTACCGCGGTGAGCACCCCGACGTTCGCGGCGGTCAGTGCCGAGCTCGCCCGCGGCTGGATGAGCCTGGCCGGCGCGATCGGCGGCCACTCGGTCGTCGCGTACCTCCTGACCCGCTTCGGCACCGACGAGCAGCGGGCCCGCCACCTGCCCGGCATGGCCGACGGCTCGCTGCGCGCGACGATGGCGCTCACCGAGCCCGGCGGCGGCAGCGACCTGCAGGCCATGCGGACCGTGGCCCGCCGCGACGGCGACGACCTGGTGGTCACCGGCGCCAAGACCTGGATCTCCAACGCCCAGCACGCCGGCCTCTTCGCGCTGCTGTGCAAGACCGACCCCGAGGCGCAGCCCCGCCACGCCGGGATGAGCGTGCTGCTCGTCGAGCCGGGCCCGGGGCTGACCGTCTCGGCGAAGCTGCCCAAGCTCGGCTACCGCGGGGTGGAGGCCTGCGAGGTGGCGTTCGACGGGCTGCGCGTGCCGGCCTCCGCCGTCCTCGGTGGCGAGCCCGGGCGGGGCTGGGCGCAGATGATGTCGGGCCTGGAGGTCGGCCGGGTCCAGGTCGCGGCCCGCGCCGTGGGGGTGGCCCAGGCAGCCCTGGACGACGCCGTCCGCTACAGCCAGGAGCGGGAGTCGTTCGGCCGGCCGATCTGGCAGCACCAGGCGGTCGGCCACCTCATCGCCGACATGGCCACCAAGGTGCACGCGGCCCGGCTGGTGCTCCTGGACGCGGCGGAGCGGTTCGACTCCGGCGAGCGCAGCGACCTCGAAGCCGGCATGGCGAAGCTGTTCGCCTCCGAGGTCGCCGCGCAGGTCACCCTCGACGCGCTGCGGGTGCACGGCGGCTACGGCTACTCCACCGAGTACGACGTGGAGCGCTACTACCGGGACGCGCCGCTGATGATCGTCGGGGAGGGCACCAACGAGATCCAGCGGAACGTCATCGCCGCCCAGGTCATCGCCCGCTCCGGTCCCGGCCGCCGCTGAGCTCCGAGGGGAGCTCGTCGTGCGGTGTCAAAGGGTTGTCGTGAACTGGGGACAGCTCTCTGAGCTGCGGACTAGGGGGGTGGGTGGCCGGGCTTCGCGGTGGACTTCGAACACGTGATCGAAGCTGCTGGGAGGTGTCGTGGACGGGTTGTCGTCGGTGCTGGATGCCCTCGCGGGCGGTGACCTGGCCGGGTTGGGGGACGGGGAGCTGCTGGACCGGACTGCGGGCGCTGGTGGCCGCGCGGAACCGGATCGAGGCGGAGCTGGCCCGCACGGTGCGGGCCGCGGACGTCCGGCGGGCCGCGGACGTCCGGCGGGCCGCGGAGCGCGACGGGCTGACGACGATGCGGTCCTGGCTGCGCGGGCACGCCCGGTTGTCCGCGGCCGAGGCCGGCCGGGTGGTGCGGGCCGGGCGGGTGCTGGAGCAGCTGCCGGCGGTGGCTCGGGCGTTCGCCGCCGGGCAGGTCACTGCCGAGCAGGTGGCCGCGGTGGTGCCGGTGGTGACCCTGGAGCGGCGGGCGGCCGCGGCGGAGCAGGGCGTCGACCTCGGAGAGGTGGACGCGGTGCTGGCCGAGGTGGCCGCCACCCGGCCCCACCGGGCACTGCGCCAGGTGGTCGGGACCGCGGCTGTGTCTTCGCCGGCTGCACGGCGCCCACGCACTTCTGCGACGTCCACCACCTGCTGGAGTGGATCAACGGCGGCGAGACGAACCTGGGGAACCTGACCAATCGCTAGGACCACCCCTCAGCAGCGCAGCAACCTGCTGGGCGCACACCGCCGACGTACAGGAGACTGACCAGTGTGATCGTGTTTCTCGACGCCAACATCTTGATGCAAGACCCGATGTGCACCGGCGTTGTATGGCAAGTCCTAGCCCACGCCCCGGAGTCTTGGTCTCTCAAGCTTGTGACCAGCGAGATAGCCGTTGCCGAGGCCGTGGCCGGGTATGAACGGAGTGTCGTCGGAATACTGGATGGCCTTGAGAAAATGACCAGGTCTTGGGGCAGGATTGGGGCGCAGTCCGAGGCCGACGTTCTACGCGAATCGATGCAACGCAGAATTGATGACTATCGAACGCACTTGACCGACTCGTTGACGGCGGCTGGCGTTAAGGTGCTCGGGGCGCCTTCTGTACCACATATGGACGTCGTCGCTCGATCGGTCACCCGAAGGCGTCCTTGCGATGACAAGGGTGATGGTTACCGGGATACGCTTGTGTGGCTTACTGCTCTTGCTCTTGCTGTGGACAATCCCGACGAAAAACTGATTCTCGTCACCAGTGATTCAGACTTTATGGACGACGAGAAAATGGGGTTTCATGCTCATCTCCTTGAGGACCTCAGCGGCATCTCGGCAGAAGAGCGCGTCAGTTTGACCAGCGTCCTCGGCGATGTAGTTCTGGAATTGGCGGAGCGTTCGGCCGACGATGCGGATCTGCGTGATCTTCGCGGAGAATTGAAAGATGAGACGGTCCGGCTTTACATGGCGTCGCTGCTGGACGGGGTACTACATGCGCCGCTCGACGCGGACGCATGCGCGCTTCCACACGGCGCCGCATCGAACTTCTTGCGGTCGGTGGGTCCTATCCGTTCGATCGAGTACACCATCAGAGGGGGTGTCGGTCAGGACGAAGCGGTTGCGGAATTCTCGTTTGTCGCGGACGGGGAGATTGTTCTCTCGACTCCTGAGGGCGTGGACCTCGCGGAGGACGCCCATATGAGGCGCGTGCTGGGTTCCTCCGGAGGGGTCTATCTGCTGACCAAGCCCCTTATCTTCGTAGGTATCATGCAGCTGGAGCGGTACGATCGGCCAATAGGCGGCGAGATTAGTCGCATTTCCGCTGCGCCGGATGAGCCCGTAGAAACGACCGAAGAGCCGGATCGACCTGTGAACCGTCCCGAGGCTCAGAGCCTAGGCGGCGGCGTGGTTCGGGGCGTCAATGTCACGCCGTCGACCGATTACCTTGCGAACCTCAGCTTCGCGCCACCGACGGACTACTTGAAGAACATCAGGTTCACGCCGGCGACGGACTACCTGAACGTCAACGTCACGCCCTCGACGGACTACCTGAAGAACATCAGATTCACGCCGACGACGGACTACCTGAAGAACATCAGATTCACGCCGACGACGGACTACCTGAAGAACATCAGGTTCACGCCGACGGACTACCTTAACATCAACGTCACGCCCTCGACGGACTACCTGAAGAACATCAGATTCACGCCCTCGACGGACTACCTGAAGAACATCAGGTTCACGCCGACGACGGACTACCTGAACATCAACGTCGGACCGTCGACCGACTCTGGGGCCGACCTGGACCCCCAGGGCGACGAGAACCTGACGCCAGACCAGGACCCGGAGTTGGACTCGGGCCCGCAGGACGAGCCAAGAGACG
This sequence comes from Geodermatophilus sp. CPCC 206100, assembly GCF_048569675.1. NCBI lineage: Bacteria > Bacillati > Actinomycetota > Actinomycetes > Geodermatophilales > Geodermatophilaceae > Geodermatophilus > Geodermatophilus sp. CPCC 206100. Next base: position 35,732 of record NZ_JAQISV010000008.1, on the reverse strand, counting down.
ACTGAGAGCGCGCCGCAGGCGCGCTATGGACCTGAAAATGGGCGCGTAAGTTTGGGCCGTCCTTGGGCTCCGTTCCTCCACGGCCCCGCGGTAGTGAGTGCATTTGCCGCGGGGGTCGTCGTGGTGCACGGGTCTGCCCGAAGGGACGCCCGGAGGGCGCCCGTGCGCCGCGTCGGCACCTGTGGCGCCCTCGACGGACGGGGGGTCGACCGCAGGGCGCGGCTGGAGGGTGCGGAGCGCCCGGGTCGAGGCCTGTGGCCGACCCCGTGCCTGCCGGGCGTCGTGGGCGACCCCGGAGGGGTCGCCTCTTGACACTTCTCCTGCACTAACTCAACACGGGGTCTGGCCTGCGGCTCTTCCGCTTTCACCGGGGCTCATGCCAGGATGTCCACTGCACCTGGGGCCCATCGAGGCATCCCCGCCCGGGATAACGCCTTCAATACGGGGATCGGCCACGAGACGACTTCACAGAGCGTCCCGACCGGCGGCCGACCGGCGGCGACTACGCGCATCTGTTGCCACGTCGTCTCCCTGGAAGCCTCATGTCCTCTCGCTTATCGCGAGCCTCTGGCGTATGCCTTGGCCGCTTCATCTCGCTGACCGACGTCCCAGGGCGCAGTCGTGCCCGGGCCCGCTGAACCGGCGCGCAGTCATGTCCAACCATCCGAGGCGCCGTCGACCTGCGACTGCCCGGCGGCGGTCCGCGGACTGCGCGTCGTGGGCTACCTGCCTGGAGGCGGCGTCGCTGGGCTGGACTGCACTGCGCCCCTGCTCGTCGTGTGTCGCGTCTGTGACAGTCGACTTGTCTGGCCTTGCCGGGCTCACCGGGCTTCCCGATGCGTGCCCTGCTCCGAGCGATACCGACGGCTGCTCGTCCGGATAGCAGAGTCCCGTTCGGCGTCGGCGCACCGGGGGCATGGGTCCTTCCTGACGTTGACCGCGCCAGGCGAGCGCGAGCACGCCCGGTGGATACCGGGGCGACCCGGCGGCGGTGGTCCCTGCGGTTGCCGGGTGGGTGACCTGGCGGAGTGGAACGCGGCCGCCGGTCACGCGTGGAACCGGCTGCGGCTCGGGCTCTCGCGGCTGTGCCCGTTCGAGTACTTCCGGGTGGTCGAGGTACAGAAGCGCGGCGCGCTGCACCTGCACATCCTGGTGTGGTCCGCCGAACCGCTGCCGCGCGGCCAGGTTCAGGAGTTGGCGTTAGCTGCTGGCTTCGGCTGTCAGGTGGACCTGAGCCCACTGTCGCCGCAGCGGCACGCGCACTACGCGGCGAAGTACGCCACGAAGGCCACCGACCAGCGCGGGGCGGCGCCCTGGGCGGTCGACGTCGTGAATACCCGAACCGGGGAGGTCACCCGGGGCAGGGCACCGGCTCGGTATCGCACCTGGTCGTCCTCGCGCCAATGGGGGCTCACCGTGAGAGAAGTGCGAGCGGCCAACCGCGCCGCGATGGAGGCCGCGCGGCTTGCGCGAGCCGGTGACGCTGCCATGGCTGGCGAACCGACCTTGTTGTCGGTCGCTAAGGCTGCGACGCCGGGGGTCGGCGAGCCTCGCCGCGCTGGGCCGTCTGCGGCGGCGGCGAAGTTGGTGTGGTCATGAGCCCGGAGGTCGTCGCGGCGTGGCTGCGCGCGTCCTGCGCCGCACAGGGCCTCCCTGTCCACGTGCGCGACCCGCACGTGCTTGCTCAGGTGGCCGCGCTGCTGCCACCGGTGGCCGGAACCCGTACCGCCCGAAATATGCGACGGGACGGCCCCGCCGATCGGAGTCACAGCCGCCAGACCGCCCTCACTCGCGATGGGTCCAGCGATCGGGCGCCGGACTGACCGGCTTCGATCACCGCGTGGTCGAGGACGGCGGCCACGATTGCCGCCTGCCGCGACAGGCTCAGTGACTCCCACTGGTCGCGCAGGGGGCCGCCGTTGCCGGGTAGGCCGGTGAGGGCGTCGGTTCGGGTGACGGCGGCGAGCTTGCGTTGCCGGTCGGCCATGCGGCGCTCGACGGGCTCGCGGGCTGCCCGCCACTCGCGGGCGCTGATCTCCTGCTTGCCGAACATCACCGCGAGCTCGTCGAGCTGCTCCTGGTCGCCAGCCAGCCCATCGGACAGGTCAGCGGCCGCGGCGTCGGTGTGCCGGCCGGCCAGTACGCCGGCCAACTCGGGGCCGTCGAGCCGCTGCAGCACGGCTTCGACCAGGAACGCCTCGAGGGGCTCGGCGACGACGGTGAGGCGTCCGCAGCCGCCGTGGTCGGGGCCGCGCAGGCAGACGTAGCGGCGGGAGTTCTCGCGCGGGGAGGCGTAGAGCTTGCCGCCGCACTTGCCGCAGCGCAGCAGTCCGGACAGGACGTAGCGGCGTGGGGTGCGCCGTCCGCTGGCCACGCGCTCGGCCATGCGGGCCAGCACCCGGTCCCGGTCGGCCGGATCGATGATCGCGGGCCACTGCGCGGGGCCGACGACTTCGCCCAGGTGCTCGCGCAGCCCGGCGATGCGGCCGGAGCGCAGGAGCCCGCGCAGCGTCGGTGATCGCCACTCCCGGCCGGTCACCGTGGACACGCCGGAGTCGGTGAGCCAGGTGCACAGCGACCGCAGGCTCTCCCCGGCCAGATAGCGGGCCACCAGCTGCCGGATCACCTCGGCCTCGTCCGGTCGGATGGTCACCCGGTCGGCCTCGTAGCCGAACGGGCGGACGCTGCCACCGTGGGGTACGCCTTGAGCGGCGTTCTGCTCCCACTTGCGGCGCATGCGGCGGCTCTTGGCCGCCGACTCGTTCGCTGCCACCGCCGCCATGATCCTTCCGATCAGCAGTCCGTCCCCGGTGCCCAGGTCCATGTCGGCGGACACGAAGCGGACCTTGCGGACCCCGGCGGCGTCCACCGTGGCGACGAACTGCTCCAACTCCACCGGACGGCGGGTGAGGCGGTCAACGTGGTAGCAGATCACCGCGTCCCGCAGGCCGTCCGCGAGGTCGGTGAGCATCTGCTGATAGGCCGGGCGGCGCTTGCCGGAGTAGGCCGACAGGTCGTTGTCGACGTACTCCTGCGCGATCGGCCAGCCCACCTGCGCGGCCAGACGTCGGCAGTCCTCCAACTGACGCGTGACACCGAGGGCCTTGCCCTCGGTGTCGCTACTGATACGCGCGTAAACCGCCGCTGCTCTAACCCCTGCCATGGGGGCAGATTAGTGAAGGGTCAGCAACTCCGCGCTGCTGTGCGAGCGGCACCACACCGAGGTCCACTCCAGGTTCCGGGTCGACCGAGCACCCGACGGGCGATGGCGCACCTGGCGACCCGACGGCACCGAGATCCACCTCGGCCCCCGCCTGCTCGCCGCCGCCTGACGACCGCCGCCTGACGCTCCGCTCCGCGCCTCCCGCCGGGCCGCTGCCCGGGGTCAGGTGCCGGCGAGGAGGGCGATCGCCGCCTCGGCGCAGGCGGTGTCCTCCTCCGGGGTGGCGCCGCTGACGCCCACGCCGGCGACGACCTCGCCGTCCCGCCACACCGGGAGGCCGCCGCCCAGGTCGGTCGGGCGGAAGCGCAGCTGCTGGCCGGCGACCTCGAGGACCTCGGGGCGCGTCTCCCGCATCTGCCGGAGCTCCGCCGAGGGACGGCGGAACGCCACCGCCGTCGCCGCCTTGACCCGGGCGATGCCGGGGGTGAACACCGGGGTGCCGTCGCCGCGGGCGACCAGGACCTCCCAGCCGCCGGCGTCGACGACCGCGACGCTGACCCGCAGCCCGAGCTGCTGCGCGTGCCGGAGCGCGGCGTCCACCGCTGCGCTCGCCTCCCCGTACCCGATGCCGGTCATGCCTGCTCCTCGCTCCCGTGGGCCGTTCTCGGCCGCTGTCGCGCCCACCGTCCCAGTGGGGAGCCGAGCTCACTCCACCGGGCTCCGTTGTCGACTGTCGTCACGTACCTGTCGACACCTCTCGGTAGGATCCCGGCGAGGGGGTGGGGACGTGGAGCCGCTGGTCAACCTGGACCGCAGCACCCTGCGCGAGCGTGCCCTCGAGGCGGTCCGGTCGGCCATCCTCTCCGGCCGGTACCGGCCGGGGGACCACCTCGGCGAGGTGGAGCTGGCGACGTCCCTCGGGGTCAGCCGCGGCACGGTGCGTGAGGCGCTCCGCCACCTCCAGCAAGAGGGGCTGGTCACCGCCGGCGCGCGGGGCATGCTGCGGGTCAGCACGCTGACGCCCGCCGAGGTCCGCGAGCTGTTCCAGGTCCGTGCCGCGCTGGAGGCCCTGGCGGTCCGGCAGGTCATCGCCTCGCCGCGCCGGCGTGCGGCCGTCGACGCGCTGCGGGCGGCGCTGGAACGGCTCGGCGCCCCGGGGGCCGACGCGACCGCCCGCATCGAGGCCGACCTCGACTTCCACCTGCTGCTCTGCCGGTTGTCGGGCAACTCCATGCTGGTCGAGGCGTGGCAGCGGCTGGAGGGTCGGATGCGCGTGGCGATCCTCAACGGCTCGGCGTGGCAGGCGCCCATGATGTCCCACGACCGGCACGCCCCCATCGTCGACGCCGTCGAACGGGGGGACGCCGCCGCGGCGGTCGAGGTGGTCGAGGACCACATGTCGGATGCCGCCGAGCACTTCGCCCAGGGGTCCGCGACGGACTGAGGGCCCCGCCCTCCACTGCCCGCCGGCCCGAGCGCGCCGGCGTCCGTCCCCGCTTCGCCACCCCGCCGTCCGCCTGAGCAGGCCGTTCCCCGTGGCCTCGACCGCGGGCTCCGGACGACCTCGGGGTGACCCTTGACACTGTGACGCGGACGACCCCACACTCGTTAGCAGTTGACTGTTAACAGTCAACGCCAGCGGCCACTGGATCCCCCGTCCACTGCCCCCGGAGGTCACCATGACCGATCGGCAACCCCCCGTCCGGAACACCCACCTCGTCGAGGTCGCCCAGTGGCACCCGATCGACGGCACCCCGACGAAGAAGAAGGTCGCGATCGGGTGCTCCGTCGGGGCGACCATCGAGACCTACGACTTCATCGGCTTCGGCATCGCGGCCGCGCTGTACTTCAACACCGCCTTCTTCCCGGCCGACGACCCGCTGTCGGGCACGCTGCTGTCCTTCGCCACGCTCGGCATCGGGTTCGCGGTGCGCCCGCTCGGCGGGATCATCGGCGGTTACCTCGGCGACCGGATCGGTCGCAAGCCCGTCCTCGTCGGGTCCCTGCTGCTCATGGGCATCGCGACGGTGCTCATCGGCGTCCTCCCCACCTACGAGCAGGTCGGCATCTGGGCCGGGATCCTTCTCGTGGTCGTCCGCGTCGTGCAGGGCCTGGCCTTCGGCGCCGAGTGGGGCGGCGCCATCCTCATGTGCTTCGAACACGCGCCATGGCGGAAGAAGGGCCTGTACACCGGCATCACCCAGGCCGGCTTCCCGGTCGGGCTGCTCCTGGCCAACCTCGCCTTCCTCGCCAGCGTCCCGCTGGGCGGCTCGTGGGCGTGGCGGGTGCCGTTCCTGCTCAGCGCGGTCCTGATCGTCGTGGGCATCGTGATCCGGCTCAAGGTCGAGGAGTCGCCGGAGTTCGAGGAGCTCAAGGAGGAGGGTGAGCTCTCCGAGAACCCGCTGCTCGAGGTGCTGCGCGACGACTGGCGCAACATCCTGCGCGCCTTCTGCCTGCGGATCACCGAGACCGCCGGCTACGCGGTGTCGGTCACGTTCATGCTGTCCTACATCGCCGCCGAGGAGCTGGCCGACCGGTCGGTGACCCTCACCGCGACGATGATCGCGGCCGGGATCGGCATCGTCGCGACCACGTTCTGGGGCTCGCTCACCGACCGTGTCGGACGGCGACCGGTGTACCTGCTGGGCACCGCGCTGCACCTGCTGTGGGGGATCCCGCTGTTCCTCGTGGTCAACACCGGGGCCGCGGTGGCGATCGTCATCGCGTTCGTCATCAGCTACGCCGTCCTGCAGAACTCGCTGGCGGGGGTGCAGGGCGCCTGGTTCTCGGAGCTGTTCGCCGCCAAGACCCGGACCACCGGCGCGTCGCTGGCCTACCAGATGTCGGCCGTCGTCTCCGGCTTCACCCCGCTCATCACCACCGCCCTCTACGCCGGCTACGGCTGGATCGGTCCGGCCCTGCTCTTCAGCGCCTACGGGCTGCTGGGCCTGGTCGCCGCACTGGTGACCCGGGAGACCTGGGGCCCGGCCGAGCGCGAGGACGTGGCCGCCCTGGAGCGCTCGATCCGGGCGCAGGCGCCGGGCGACGTGCCCGCGCCCCGCAGCGCGGCGGACACCCGCCGGCCGACGGCCGACTCGACCAGCGACTGACCCGACGACCGAGGAGACCACGTCATGACCGCACTGACATCGGCACCGCCGACCGGCACCACGGCCGACCGGACGGAGCGGATCGAGCGCATCCGCCAGGCTGCCTACCGCATCCGCCGCAACGCCCTCGACATGGGCGAGGTGCAGGGGCAGGGCTACATCGGGCAGGCGCTCGGCGTCGCCGACGTCCTCGCCGCCGTCTACACCGACCAGCTCCGGTACCGGCCCGAGGACCCGCACTGGCCCGACCGGGACCGGTTCCTGCTCTCCATCGGCCACTACGCGATCGCGCTCTACGCGGCGCTCGCCGAGGCCGGGACCATCCCGCTCGAGGAGCTGGAGACCTACGGCTCCGACGACTCCCGGCTGCCGATGTCGGCGATGGCCTCCTACACCCCCGGTGTGGAGATCTCCGGCGGGTCGCTCGGCCACGGGCTGCCGGTGGCCACCGGGATGGCGCTGGGCCTGCGGCACCTCGGCAACGGGGCCCGGGTGTTCAACCTGCTCTCCGACGGCGAGCTCGACGAGGGCTCGACCTGGGAGGCGGCGCTGGCCTGCGCCCACCACGGCCTGGACGCCGTCACCGCGATCGTCGACGTCAACGCGCTGCAGGCCGACGGCCCCACCGCCGGCGTGCTGCGCACCGAGCCGGTCACCGACAAGTGGCGGGCCTTCGGCTGGCACGCCGTGCGCGTGGACGGCAACGACGTCGGCGAGCTCGTCGACGCCTTCGACGAGATCCGGGAGCACCGCGGCTCACCCTCGGTGCTCGTCTGCGACACCCGCATCGGCTCCGGGGTGCCCCTGCTCGAGAGCCGGGAGAAGGCCCACTTCATGCGGGTCGAGGAGCACGAGTGGCAGATCGCCCGCGACCAGCTGCAGGAAGGACCGGCCCGATGACCAGCACCGCCCCCCGGGAGAAGAAGCTCACCACCTCGGCGATGATCGCGTCGTTCGCCGACCCCGGGCAGCGCACCACCAGCGCTCCCTTCGGCCACGCGCTCAACCGGCTGGCCGAGGAGCGGCCCGAGATCGTCGGGCTGTCGGCCGACCTGGCCAAGTACACCGACATGCACGTGTTCCGCGACGCCCACCCCGACCGATTCTTCCAGATGGGCATGGCCGAGCAGTCACTGCTCGGGGCGGCGGCCGGGATGGCGGAGGTCGGGCTGGTGCCGTTCGCGTCCACCTACTCGGTGTTCGCCACCCGGCGGGCCTACGACTTCCTCTGCCTCGACATCGCCGAGCCCGGTCTCAACGTCAACGTCGTCGGGGCCCTGCCCGGCCTCACGACCGGGTACGGCCCCAGTCACCAGGCCACCGAGGACCTCGCGATCCTCCGCGGCTGCCCGGGCCTGACGATCGTCGACCCCTGCGACTCGGTGGACATCGAGCAGGCCGTGCCGGCGCTGGCGGCCGCCCCGGGCCCCACCTACCTGCGGCTGCTCCGCGGCGCGGTGCCGACGGTGCTCGACGAGTACGACTACCGCTTCGAGCTCGGCAAGGCCGCCGAGCTGCGCACCGGGCGGGACGTCGTCCTCATCTCCACCGGCCTGATGACGATGCGGGCGCTGCAGGCGGCGGCGCGGCTCGAGGCCGACCACGTGGACGTCGCCGTCCTCCACGTGCCGACCATCAAGCCGCTGGACACGGAGGCGATCCTGCGGGCGGCCCGCACCGACCGGCTCGTGGTCACCCTGGAGAACCACACCGTCGTCGGCGGGCTCGCCGAGGCGGTGGCCTCGACGCTGGCCTTCGCCGGGGCCGGCACCCGCCTGGTGCCCATCGCCCTGCCCGACGAGTTCCTGGCCGCCGGGGCCCTGCCCACCCTGCACGACCGCTACGGCCTGTCCACCGACGCCGTCGTCGGCCGGGTGCGGGCCGAGCTGGGCGGCGACACCCGCGCCGCCTGGGCCGCCGAGCCCGCCCCGGCCACCGCCTGACCCCTCACCCACCCGCACACCCCTGGAGGACCCCATGACCGTCTCCGACAAGACCGCCGTCGTCACCGGCGCCGGCTCCAGGCGCGGCATCGGCCGCGCCACCGCCCACGCCCTCGCCGCCGCCGGCTGGCACACCGCCGTCCTCGACCTGGACGAGGCCAGCGCCAAGGACGCCGCCTCCGAGGTGGAGGAGCGCTCCGGCGTCCGGGCCCTGGGCATCGGCTGCGACATCACCGACGAGACGTCGGTCGAGAACGCGCTCACCGTCCTCGACGGCGCGCTGCCCCCGGTCGGCGCCCTGGTGAACAACGCCGGGATCACCTCGCCGGTCCCGTTCCTCGAGGTCACCGGCGAGGAGTGGGACCGCGTCTTCGCCGTCAACGTGCGCGGCGCCTTCAACGTCACGCGGCGCCTGGCGCCCGGGATGGCCGAGCGCGGCTTCGGCCGCATCGTGTTCCTGTCGTCGGTGTCGGCCCTGCGCGGCGGGGGCGTCTTCGGCGGTGTCGCCTACTCCGCGGCCAAGGCCGCGGAGCTCGGTTTCACCCGCGCGCTGGCCCGCGAGCTCGGCCCCCGCGGCGTGACGGTCAACGCGGTGGCCCCGGGGCTCATCGACACCGACATCACCGGGGGTGCGCTGGAGGGGGAGCGCAAGGAGCAGCTGATCGCCGGCATCCCGGTGGGGCGCAACGGGCGGGTCGCCGACGTCGCCGACCTCATCACCTACCTGTGCCGCGAGGAGACCGGCTACGTCACCGGGGCGACCTACGACGTCAACGGCGGCTCGCACATCCACTGAGAAGACACCCCCTGCCCCCCACCATGGAAGGACCCCGTCCTCCCCACCCTTCGCACGCTCAGGGCGGGACCCGGGACGGGGCCACGGCGGGACCCTGCAGGGGGCCGGCCGGCGGGTGACACCGTCGGCCGGCCGTGGTCCAGTACCCCGGTGTCACCCGCGGACCGCCGCGGGAAACCGGGTCCGAACAGCTGATGAGGAGACCGATGTTCTCGAAGGTGCTGGTGGCCAACCGCGGGGAGATCGCGGTCCGGGCGTTCCGCGCCGCCTACGAGCTCGGCGCGGGGACGGTGGCGGTGTTCCCCTGGGAGGACCGCAACTCGGTGCACCGGCTCAAGGCCGACGAGAGCCACCAGATCGGCGACATCGGGCACCCGGTGCGCGCCTACCTGTCGGTGGACGAGGTCGTGGGCGCCGCCCAGCGGGCCGGGGCGGACGCCGTCTACCCCGGCTACGGGTTCCTGTCGGAGAACCCCGACCTGGCCGAGGCGTGCGCCCGGGCGGGGATCACCTTCGTCGGCCCACCGGCGGACGTGCTGGAGCTGACCGGCAACAAGGCCCGCGCCATCGCCGCCGCGCGGGAGGCGGGGCTGCCGGTGCTGGCCTCCACCGAGCCCACCGACGACCTGGACACCCTGCTGGCCGCGGCGCAGGCGCTGCCGTTCCCGGTGTTCGTCAAGGCCGTGGCCGGGGGCGGCGGGCGCGGGATGCGCCGGGTCGAGGAACCGGACGACCTGGCGGCGGCGGTGCAGGCGGCGATGCGGGAGGCGGAGTCGGCGTTCGGCGACGCGACGGTGTTCTGCGAGCAGGCGGTGGTCGAGCCGCGGCACATCGAGGTGCAGGTGCTGGCCGACGGCGCCGGGAACGTGGTGCACCTGTTCGAGCGGGACTGCTCGGTGCAGCGCCGGCACCAGAAGGTGGTCGAGCTGGCGCCGGCGCCCAACCTGGACCCGGAGCTGCGGGAGCGGATCTGCGCCGACGCGGTCGCCTTCGCCCGCGCCATCGGGTACGTCAACGCCGGCACGGTGGAGTTCCTGCTCGACCGCGAGGGCCGGCACGTGTTCATCGAGATGAACCCGCGCATCCAGGTGGAGCACACGGTCACCGAGGAGGTGACCGACGTCGACCTGGTGCAGTCCCAGCTCCGCATCGCGGCGGGGGAGACCCTGGCCGACCTGGGCCTGGCCCAGGACACCATCCGGCTGCGCGGCGCGGCCCTGCAGTGCCGGATCACCACCGAGGACCCGGCCAACGGCTTCCGCCCCGACACCGGCCGGATCACCGCCTACCGCTCGCCCGGCGGCGCCGGGATCCGGCTGGACGGCGGGGCGTCGCTGGGCGCGGAGGTCCAGGCGCACTTCGACTCGCTGCTGGTGAAGCTCACCTGCCGCGGCCGGGACTTCGCCACCGCGGTGGCCCGGGCCCGCCGGGCGGTGGCGGAGTTCCGGATCCGCGGGGTGGCCACCAACATCCCGTTCCTGGCCGCGGTGCTCGACGACCCGGACTTCGCCGCCGGGCGGGTCACCACGTCGTTCATCGAGCAGCGGCCCGGGCTGCTCACCGCGCGGAGCTCCGCCGACCGGGGCACCAAGCTGCTCACCTACCTGGCCGACGTGACGGTCAACCGGCCGCACGGCGAGCGCCCGCACCTCGTGGACCCGGTCGAGAAGCTGCCGCGGGTGGACCTGCGCACCCCGCCGCCGGACGGCTCCCGCCAGCGGCTGGCCCGGCTCGGGCCCGAGCGGTTCGCCGCCGAGCTGCGCGCCCAGACGGCGCTCGCGGTCACCGACACCACCTTCCGCGACGCGCACCAGTCGCTGCTGGCCACCCGCGTGCGCACCCGGGACCTGCTCGCCGTCGCCCCCGCCCTGGCGCGGACCGTGCCGCAGCTGTTCTCGCTGGAGTGCTGGGGTGGCGCCACCTATGACGTCGCGCTGCGCTTCCTGCACGAGGACCCGTGGGACCGGCTGGCCGCGCTGCGGGAGGCCGTGCCCAACGTCTGCCTGCAGATGCTGCTGCGGGGCCGCAACACCGTCGGCTACACGCCCTACCCGGAGGCGGTGACCGACGCGTTCGTCGCCGAGGCCGCGCGCACCGGCATCGACGTGTTCCGCGTGTTCGACGCGCTCAACGACGTCTCGCAGATGCGCCCGGCCATCGACGCCGTCCGCGCCACCGGGACGGCGGTCGCCGAGGTGGCCCTGTGCTACACCGGCGACCTCTGCGACCCGGCCGAGGACCTGTACACGCTGGACTACCACCTGCGGCTGGCCGAGCAGATCGTCGACGCCGGTGCGCACGTGCTGGCGATCAAGGACATGGCCGGCCTGCTCCGCCCGCCGGCCGCCGCCCGGCTCGTGACGGCGCTGCGCGAGCGCTTCGACCTGCCGGTGCACCTGCACACCCACGACACCGCCGGCGGGCAGACCGCCACCCTGCTGGCCGCCTGGACCGCAGGCGTGGACGCCGTCGACGGCGCGGTCGCGTCGATGGCCGGCACCACGTCCCAACCGCCGCTGTCGGCGATCGTCGCGGCCACCGACACCACCGAGCGGGCCACCGGCCTGGACCTGGCCGCGGTCAACGACCTGGAGCCCTACTGGGAGGCCGTCCGCCGGGTCTACGCGCCGTTCGAGTCTGGTCTGCCCTCACCGACCGGGCGGGTCTACACCCACGAGATCCCCGGCGGGCAGCTGTCCAACCTGCGCCAGCAGGCCATCGCCCTCGGTCTCGGCCAGCGGTTCGAGGAGGTCGAGGACGCCTACGCCGCCGCGGACCGGCTGCTCGGCCGGCTGGTCAAGGTCACCCCGTCGTCCAAGGTGGTCGGTGACCTCGCGCTGCAACTGGTGGGGTCCGGCGTCTCCGTGGAGGACTTCGCCGCCGACCCGGGCACGTACGACCTGCCCGACTCGGTCATCGGCTTCCTCCGCGGCGAGCTGGGCGACCCGCCCGGCGGCTGGCCCGAGCCGTTCCGCACCCGGGCCCTGGAGGGCCGCCGTCCGGCCGAGCCACCCGCCGACCTGGGCCCCGCGGACCGCGCCGGCCTGGCCGACGAGCCCCGCGCCACGCTGAACCGGCTGCTGTTCCCCGGCCCGACCCGGGAGTACGAGGCCCACGTCGAGGCCTACGGCGACGTCTCGGTGCTGCCGACCAAGGAGTTCCTGTACGGGCTGCGCCCCGGCGACGAGCACGCCGTCGACCTCGAACCCGGGGTCACCCTGCTCATGGGCGTCGAGGCGGTCTCCGATCCCGACGAGCGCGGCATGCGCACCGTCATGTGCACCATCAACGGCCAGCTGCGGCCGGTCGCGGTCCGGGACCGGGGCGTCGAGGCGGCGGTCAAGGCCGCCGAGAAGGCCGACCGCGGCCAGCCCGGCCAGGTCGCCGCCCCGTTCGCCGGGGTGGTCACCCTCTCCGTCGGCGAGGGCGAGACGGTGGACGCCGGGCAGGCCATCGCCACCATCGAGGCGATGAAGATGGAGGCGGCCATCACCGCGCCCGTCGCCGGCACCGTGCGGCGGGTCGCCATCGGTCCGGTCCAGCAGGTGGAGGGCGGTGACCTGCTCGTCGTCCTCGGCTGACGCGGGTCGGGAGTGGACGACGCCGCGAGGCCCGGCCGTGCCACCGGGCGGGCGGTGCGGCCGGTTCCAGGCGCAGAGTCGTGCCATGGACGCGCCACCGGCCGACGAGGGGCACCGCGCCGGCGAGGCGGCGTTCCGCCGGGCCACACTGGCGATCTTCCTGGCCGGGGTGGCGGTGTTCGCGATGCTCTACCTGCCCCAGGTCCTGCTGCCCGAGCTCACCCGCGTCTTCGCCGTCTCCCCGGCCGCCTCGACGCTCGCGGTCTCGGTGGCCACCGCGGGCCTCGCCGCGGGGCTGCTCGTCCTCGGCCCGGTGTCCGACCGGCGCGGGCGGACGGCGATCCTGCACGGCAGTCTGGCCGCGGCGGCGCTCCTGGCGGTCCTGGTCGCCGCGGCCCCGTCGTGGCCGGTGCTCCTGGTCCTGCGGGGCCTGCAGGGGTTCGCGCTCGCGGGTCTGCCGGCCGTGGCCACGGCCTACCTGCGCGAGGAGCTGCACGCGTCGGTCGGTGCCCGGGCGATCGGCCTGTTCGTCAGCGGCAACGCGATCGGTGGGCTGACCGGCCGGCTGCTCGGCGGCGTGCTCGTCGATCTGGGCGGCTGGCGGGCGGCGGCCGGCGGGATCGCGCTACTGGGCGTGGGGTGCGCGGTGGCGGTGTGGGTGCTGCTGCCGCCGTCCCGCCGGTTCGTGCGGGTGCCGCCCGAGGTGCCGGTGGCGCGGCAGCTCCTCGCCGGCGTCACCGACCCCGTGCTGCTCGGGCTGTACGGCTGCGCGGCGCTGCTGATGGGGGCCTTCGTCGCGGTCTACAACGCCGCCACGTTCCGGCTGGAGTCCGCGCCCTACGGACTGGCGCCGGCGGTGGCGGGGCTGGTGTTCCTGGCCTACCTGCTCGGCTCGGTCAGCTCGGCGGTCGGCGGGGAACTGGCCGGGCGGTTCGGCCGGCGGCCCGTCGTGCCGGTGGCGGTGGCGGTGATGGCCGGCGGGGTCGCGCTGACCCTCGCCGCGCCGCTGGGCCTGTTCGTCACCGGGCTGTGCGTACTCACCGTCGGCTTCTTCGCCGCCCACGGCGTCGCCAGCGGGTGGGTGGCCCTGCGGGCGGCCTCGGGCGGGCGCGCCGTCGGGCAAGCCGCGTCGCTGTACTCGTTCTGGTACTACGTCGGCTCCTCCGTCGGCGGCACCCTCGCCGGGCTGGCCTGGGGCGGCGGTGGCTGGCCGGCCGTGGTGCTGCTCACCGGGGGCCTCACGCTGGCCGCGCTCGTCCTGTCCCTGGTGCTCGGGCGCAGCACCGCTCTGCAACCCGACGGGAGCCGGACCGGCTGAGCGCCGGGCCGCCTCCCGTCGCCACCCCGCCCGGCGGCCTAGCATCGGCGGCCGTGCGCCCGTTCCTGCTCCTGGCCTCTCGCGCCGAGGACGAGGCCGCGGACGACGAGTACGCGGCGTTCCTGCGGCTGACCGGCCTGGCCGAGTCCGAGCTGCGGCGGGTCCGGATGGAGTCCGGGCCGCTGCCGGAGCTCGACCTCGACGACTACGCGGGGGTCTTCCTCGGGGGCGGGCCGTACAACTCCAGCGACCCGCCGGAGGAGAAGTCGGCCGACCAGCGCCGCGTCGAGGCGGAGCTGCGGCCGCTGCTGGACGAGGTGGTCGCCCGCGACCTGCCGTTCTTCGGGGCCTGCTACGGCATCGGGACCCTCGGGGTGCACCAGGGCGGGGTGGTCGACCGCACCCACGGCGAGCCGGTCTCCTGCGTCCCGATCGTGCTGACCCCGGCCGGCCGAGAGGACCCGGTGCTCGCCGGGGTGCCGGAGGTCTTCGACGCCCTGGTCGGGCACAAGGAGGCCTGCCGGGTGCTGCCGCCGTCCGCGGTGCTGCTGGCCACCTCGGCGGCGTGCCCCGTGCAGATGTTCCGGATCGGGCGCAACGTCTACGCGACCCAGTTCCACCCCGAGCTGGACGTCGCCGGCGTGGTCACCCGCGCGCGGGTCTACCAGCACGCCGGGTACTTCCCGCCGGCCGAGCTCGAGGAGCTGATCGCCCGCCTCAGCACCGCGGTGGTCTCCGAGCCGGGGCGGACGCTGGCGAACTTCGTCGCCCGCTACGCCTGAGGCACCGGTCCCGCCTCCGCTTCTGGCCCCCTGCAGGGGCCCGCCGCGAGCTCGCGAGCGGTGGGGGGCAGGGGGTCCTTCGTCAGGCGTCGGCGAGCGCGGTGAGCAGACCGAGCTGCTGCGCCTTGACCACGGCCTCCAGCTGCGAGCGGACGCCGAGCTTGGTGTGCAGCGACTTGACGTAGCCCCGGCAGGTCTCCGGCGTGATGCCGAGGACCCGCGCGATCGTCTTCACCTGCATCCCCTGGCCCAGGCAGTCGAGCACCTCCTGCTCGCGGCGGGTGAGCTGGGGGAGGGGCGCGCTGCTCGGGCGCGGGGCGACCGACGGCGTCGCGGCGAAGGTGGACGGCGCCACCAGCATCTGGCCTGGCTGCACCCGCGACAGCACGTCGATCATCTCGGCCAGCGAGCCGTCCTTGGGGATGAACGCCGAGGCGCCGGCCTGGGTGGCCCGCACGACCCAGTCGGGGTCGCGGTGCGCGGTGACGACGGCGACGACGGCGTCCGGAGCGACCTCGCGCAGCCGGCGGGTGGCGGTGAGTCCGTCCTGTCGCGGCATCTCGATGTCCATGACGACGATGTCGGGCTGCAGGTCTTGCGCCATGGCGACCGCCTGGGCCGCGGAGTGCGCCGTCCCCAGCACCTCCATCCCGGCGGCGGACAGCGCACCGGACAGCAGCTCGGCGAAGGTGCGGTGGTCGTCGACGACCAGGACGCGGGGCGGGTCGACGTCCGGCAATCGGCCGAACTGCGCGAGTGACAACGGGTCTCCCCCGGGTCAGGGCCCCCCGCTGTTGGAGAGCGCGACCATGGGACCCGGGCGGACGGCCCGGCCGCCAGGGGGCCTGGCGAAGTCCTGACGAAGGTCCCTGCCCTGCATGACGTGGCCCCGGGAGTGTCGCGACAGAACGTGACGAGACCGTGCCGTTCCGCCTGAGGGCGCGTCGGTGGCCGGACCTTCTGTCGAGCACGGGCGACCCGGCAGACTGCGTGCACCGGCCGCGCGGCCGGGTGGCGGCAGGAGGCTCGGATGACCCCAGCGGGAGCGCCGCGGTGACCGCCGGCGCAGCCACCCGCCAGTCCACGCCGGGCGGGTGGCGGCTGTTCGCCCGCGTGGCGCCGCTGCGCAGCCGGCTGCGTTCCGAGGCCGGCAGCGCGGGCCTGCTGCTGGTGGCCACGGTGGTCGCGCTCGCCTGGGCGAACTCGCCGCTGGGGGACACCTACGAGGCGTTCTGGCACACCGAGTTCGCCGTCCGCATCGGGTCGACCGAGCTCGCCCTGGACCTGCAGCACTGGGTCAACGACGGCCTGATGGTGTTCTTCTTCTTCGTCGTCGGCCTGGAGATCAAGCGCGAGCTGGTCATGGGCGAGCTCACCGACCGCCGGCGGGCCGCGGTCCCCGCGCTGGCCGCGGTCACCGGGCTGGCGGTGCCCGCGCTGGTCTTCCTGCTGTTCAACCTCGGCGACGAGGCCGTCTCGGCGTGGGGCGTGGTGATCTCCACCGACACCGCGTTCCTGCTCGGGGTCCTGGCCCTGGTCGGGCCGGCCTGTCCGGCTCCGCTGCGGCTGTTCCTGCTCACCCTGGCCATCGCCGACGACGTCGGCGCGCTCACCGTGATCGCGCTCTTCTACACCGAGGACCTCGCGCTGGGCCCGCTGGTCGTGGCCCTGGTCGGGCTGGCGCTCATGGTCGGGCTCCGCTTCCTCCGGGTCTGGCGCGGCCCGGCCTACCTCGTCCTCGCCCTCGCGGTGTGGGTGGCGATGTACGAGTCCGGCGTCCACCCCACGCTGGCCGGGGTGGTCATCGCGCTGTTCACCCCCGCCTACCCCGCGCGCCGGGAGGAGGTGGCCGACGCCGCCCGCCGCACCCGGGCCTACCAGCAGTCGCCGAACGCCCAGTTCGCCCGCGCTGCCCGGCTCAGCATCGACCGGTCGGTGTCGGCCAGCGAGCGGCTGCAGCAGCTGTGGCAGCCGTGGACCAGCTTCGTCATCGTCCCGGTGTTCGCGCTGGCCAACGCCGGGGTCGCGCTGACCACGGAGACGCTGCGGGCCGCGGTGTCCTCCCCGGTGACGATCGGCGTCGTCGCCGGCCTGGTCCTGGGCAAGCTGGCCGGCATCCTGCTGGGCACCGGGCTGGCCGTGCGCTTCCGCCTCGGCGAGCTGGCGCCGGGCCTGACCGGCTGGCAGCTGGCCGGCGGCGCGGCGCTGTCAGGCATCGGCTTCACCATCTCCCTGTTCATCGTCGACCTCGCGCTCGACGACGAACGGCTGGCCGACCAGGCCCGCGTCGGCGTGCTGGCCGCGTCGGTGCTCGCCGCCCTGCTCGGCTGGGGGCTGTTCCGGCTGGCCGACCGGCTGCGCCCGCCCGGGACCGGCGGCCGTCCGGCGCGACTGGACCCGCCGGTGGACCCGGCCCGCGACCACGTGCGGGGGCCGGTCGACGCGCCGCTCACCCTCGTGGAGTACGGCGACTTCGAGTGCCCGTTCTGCGGGCGGGCCACCGGCGCGGTCGAGGAGCTGCGGGAGCTGCTCGGCGACCGGCTGCGCTACGTCTTCCGGCACGTCCCGCTGGTGGACCTGCACCCGCACGCCCGGCTCGCCGCCGAGGCCGCGGAGGGCGCCGCCGCCCAGGGCCGGTTCTGGGAGATGCACGACCGGATGTTCGCCGCCCAGGACCGGCTCACCGCCACCGACCTGCTCGACCACGCCGAGGCGATCGGTCTGGACGTGCAGCGCTTCGCCCGCGACCTCGGGTCCGCCCGCAACGCCCGCCGGGTCGAGGAGGACGTCGAGTCGGCGGAGGCCAGCGGGGTGGAGGGCACGCCGACCTTCTTCGTCAACGGCCTCCGGCACACCGGGCCCTACGACGCCGACACCCTCGCCGCCGCGCTGCTCGCCACCGCCGACGGGGCGGCGCCGCCGCCGGGCGCCGGGAACGGCCCACCGTCCGCCGCGGTGCTCCCCGCGCTGGGCCCGCGCCGTCCCGAGCCGCGCCCCGTGGTCGCCGGGGCGCCCCAGCCGCTGCCGCCCGACCTCCCCGAGACCCCCGACCGGGACGGCGCCTATCCGCGGCTGTCCGACGAGCAGCTGGCCCTCCTGGAGCGGTCGGGCACCCGGCGCCGGTACGCGGCCGGCGAGACCGTCTTCCGGGAGGGCGATCCCGGGTACGACTTCGCCGTCGTCCTCTCCGGCGCGGTGGCGATGGTGGAGGACGCCGGCCGCGAGGGGCAGCGGGTGATCGCCGTCCACGGCCCGCGGCGCTTCCTCGGCGAGCTCGACCTGTTCAGCGACCACCCGGTCTCGCTGACGGCGGTCGTCCTGCGCCCCGGCGAGGTGCTGTCGGTGCCCGACGACCGGATGCGGCAGGTCTTCGGCGCCGACCACCCGTTCAAGGAGACGGTGCTCCGGGCGTTCCTGCTGCGCCGGTCCATGCTGCTGGAGCTGGCCGCCGACCTGCGCATCGTCGGGCGCTCGGGCTCCGCGGACAGCCGCCGGCTGCAGGAGTTCGCCCGCAGCAACCGGTTGGCCGCCGTCTTCGTCGACCTCGACGGCAGCGAGGACGGTGCGGCGATGCTCGGCGAGCTCGGCGTGTCCGAGGCCGACCTGCCCGTCGTCGTCTGGCGGCAGGGGCAGGTGCTGCGCAACCCGACCGACGCCGAGGTCGCCGCGGCCGTCGACGCCCGGGACTGACGCCGGTCAGCCGCAGGCGGTGGCGACATCGTCGACCAGCTCGGCGGTCGCTGCCACGGCGGCGGTGAGCTGGTCCGCGCCGGTGCCGAGCGCGGCTAGGACCCCCGCGGCCCGGACGGCGAACCCCGCGGGCGCGCCGGGCAGCGCCCCGGCCGCGGCGACCGCCCCCTTCTCGTTGACCAGCCAGCGGCCGGCCGCGCCGTGCAGGGCGTGGGCGCACAGCCCGACGGCGCGGAACAGGCAGCCGGCCACGTAGGCGGTGTCGCCCCGCGGCGCGGCCTTGCCGGCGATCTGCACGGTGAACCGCGCCTCGGCCAGCCGGGCGACCAGCGCCCGCCCCAGTGCCGGCGGGTACGCCGCGGTCTCCCGCTGCAGCGCGGCGGCCTCGCCGGACGGGTCGGCCAGCAGCACGCCCAGCGCCAGCTCGCCCGCGTAGGCGGCGTCCAGGAAGCCGAGCGGGTGGCCGACCTGGGCGGCGAAGGCGAACCGGCCCGCCCGGGCGTTCCGCCAGGCGGCCGCCACCCGGTCCAGGTCGCGGTAGATCCAGTCCAGGGGCAGGCCGCCCAACTGCAGCCACGCGCCGCCGTCCACCCACGGGCCCCACGCGCCGGGCGCGGTCACCTGCGCGTCCGGGCCGCAGACGTCGCGGGCCAGCGCTTCGAGCGCGGGCACGTCCAGCGGAGGGCGGTAGTACAGGCCGAGGTCGACGTCGGAGTCGGGCGCGGCCGCACCGCGGGCCCGGCTGCCGCCCAGCGTGACCGCCACGACGCCGGGCACCTCCACCAACCGCCCCGCCAGCGCGCGGACCCGCGTCGGGAGGTCGCCGGGCAGGGCGGCGACGGGGTCGGGCGCCGGAGAGGAGGCGCGCGGCGCCACCGGTCAGCCGCTCCGGCCGGGCCGCCCACCGCGGGCGGGCCGGCGTTCCGGCGGTGCCGGCCACTGGACCACCCAGGTCCCGCCCACCGGGAGCCCGGCCCAGTCGGCCGCCGCCGCGCGCAGCGCCTCGACCGCCGCCGAGAGCCTCGCCTCCGGGACGCCGGCCGCGGCGCGCTGGGACGGGAGGACCTCCGCGCCCCGCGCCAGGCGCGCCACCAGGTCGGCCAGGGCCTCGGCGTGCTGCACCGCCGACGCGCGCTCCCGCTTGAGCCGCGCCGAGCGGTCGGCGGCGTGCGGAGGCCGCCGGCCGGACACGTGCCGCATGCTGCCCCACACGACGCCGTCGGCCACGCAGCCCCAGACCCCGTCCGGGACGCGCAGCTCGGCCTCGACGAGCGCGTGCACCAGGTCGTGCGGCAGGTCGGCGCCGCCGCCGGCACCGCGCATGGCGAACACGACGCCGTCGTCGCGCTCGACCAGCGTCTCCACCGGCCGGCGGTCGGCGATCCGGGTGAAGGTCATGCGCACGGGTGCATCGTCGGCCGCCGGTCAACCGCTTTCCGCGGCCGGGCGCGGGGTCGCGGCGGGGAGCCCCGGCCGAGGCTCCCCGCCGGGCGCTCAGCGCTGGGCGAGGTAGGCCGCCGCGGTCTCCCGCAGCCGGTCGTGCACGCCGTCGGCGGCGACGGCCCCGCCCAGGTACCGCTTGGCCAGCTTGGCGAGCATCGTGTAGTTGGTGTCGACGACGTTGCCCGCGGGCGCCAGGCCGGCCTGGCTGACCAGCTGGTAGGCGTCCATCGGGTCCCAGCCGGCCAGCCCGCCCGCCCAGCTCACGAGGTCGTGCTGGCTGATGCGGAAGGCGTCCTCCAGCGGCCGCACCGAGCCGGTCGACATGAGGAACTCGTCGCTCTCCAGCCGCGGCCAGGCCGGGGCGCCGCCCTTGACCAGGTCGACGACGACGACCGTGCGCATCGCGGCCTCGACCGCGGTGCCGCAGACCTCGCCCTCGCCCTGGCGGCAGTGCCCGTCACCGAGGGACAGCAGCCCGCCGCGGACGTTGACGCCGAAGTAGAGCGTCGTCCCGGCCCGGGCCTCGGGGGTGTCCATGTTCCCGCCGTGCGCGCCGGGCGTGATGCTGGCGAAGACCTCCCCGCCGGCCGGCGCGACGCCGATGGTGCCGTGCATCGGGTCCAGCGGGAGCTCGACCTCCGGGCCGCCGCGGCGCGGGCGGAACAGGCAGGTGCCCCGCTCGCGGTCGACCTCGTAGACCCAGACCAGCTCCTCGAGGGCCTCGTGCAGCATCGCCGTCGAGTGGGTGGTGGTGAGCGCTCCGAAGTGCGGGAACGTCGTCGACACCGCCCAGTCGCGCACCGGCGCGATCTCCACGAGGTGCACCGCCAGGGTGTCGCCGGGCTCGGCGCCCTCGACGGCGATCGGCCCGGTGACCGGGTTGAGGTACGGGAACTCGCACACCCGGCTGGGCAGGTCGTCGATCCCGCGCACCCGGCCGCCGAAGCAGTCCTCGGTGGTCAGCTCGACGACCGTGCCCGGCGCGACGGTCACCAGCGGCTCGGCGCCGCCGAAGGTGTAGCGCAGCTGGTCGGCGCGCGGCTCTACGGTCACGACCTCCAGGGCCGCGGTCACCGGCCCTCCTCCGCGCGCAGCACCGGCTTGCGCCCGGTGGCCAGCAGGAAGACCAGCAGGGCGGCGCCGATGGCGAGCCACCAGAAGCCGAGCGTCTGTGCGGCGACCTGGGCGTTGTAGATGACGTAGGCCAGGATCGCGAAGCCGAGGACCGGCACGGCCAGGTGCAGCCACCAGTTGCAGCTCTTCTGCCGGACCACGTAGTGGACGACGACCGACACGTGCAGCAGCAGGAACGCCGACAGCGCGCCGAAGTTGACCAGCGTCGACAGCAGCGTGATGCCGTCCTCGCGCGTCGTCATGTACCAGCCGAGGGCCAGCGAGATGACCGCCACCAGGAGGGTGGCGTTGACCGGGACCCGTCGGGTCGGGTGCACCTTGGCGAGGAAACCCGGCAGCTGCCGGTCCCGGGCCATGGCGAACAGCAGCCGCGAGGTGGCCGCCTGAGCGACCAGCGAGTTGGCGAAGCCCCACGCGATCGCGGTCGCGATCGCGGTCAGCGTGCCCAGCCAGGCCCCGCCGGCGACCTCGGCGGCGTCGTAGAACGCCGTCCCCGCGGCGTCGCCCTCGGCGATGAGGGTGTCCGGGTCGGGCACCAGCAGCGCCGCGACCCAGGTCTGGACGATGAACAGCGTCCCGGCCAGGGCCAGCGCGGCGATCATCGCCTTGCCGATCGAGCGGGCCGACTCGCGGTTCTCCTCGGCCAGGGTGGAGATGCCGTCGAAGCCGAGGAAGCTCAGCACCGCGATCGACACGGCGCCGAAGACCAGTTCCAGCGAGAACGTGTCGCTGTTGTAGATCGGGGTGAAGTCGAAGCCGCGGCCCTCACCGGAGGCCAGCGCGACGACGCCGATGACGAGGAAGATCGCCAGGACGATGAGCTCGGCGACCAGCATGATCTTGTTCACCCGCGCGGTGAACTCGATGCCGAACCAGTTGACGACGGTGTTGAGGACGACGAAGCCGATGAGCCAGACCAGGACCGGCACCGACGACCAGATGGAGTTCATGGCGATCGCGGCGATGAGGTACAGCAGCGCCGGGACCAGCACGTAGTCGAGCAGGATCATCCAGCCGGCGAGGAAGCCGACCGGCTGGGCGATGCCGCGCCCGGCGTAGGTGTAGACCGAGCCGGCCATCGGGAAGGCCCGCGACATCTGCGAGTACGAGGCCGCGGTGAAGGCCATGGCCAGGCCGCCGACGGCGTAGGCGAGCGCGACCATGCCGCCGGAGGCCTGGAAGACGCCGCCGAAGATGCCGAACGGCGCGATGGGCACCATGAAGATCAGGCCGTAGACCAGCAGGTCGGTGAAGCTCAGCGAGCGCTTGAGCTCCTGCTGGTAGCCGAACGCCTCGACGCCCGGCTCGCCGGTCGCGGGGATGGGTCCCCGCGCGGCGCCGGGGACCGGGCCGCCCGGGTCGCCGGCGGTGTTCCTGGTGGTGCGGGGCTCGCTCACGGCCACTCCTCTCCCTCCGGCGCGGGGCCGGGCGGGGAGAGAGTAGGCCGCAGTTGTTTCCAGATGGAAGCAACCCCGTTCAGCCGGTGCGCACCTCGCGGAAGGTGAGCCCGTCGGCACGGGCCAGCCGCGGGGCGGCGGGGGGCGGGGGAGGCCCCGCCGGGGCGACCGGCAGCCGGACGGCCAGCCGGACGCCGTCGTAGAGGCCACGGGCGTAGGCGCAGACGACCGGCGCGCTCGGACCGGCCCGCCGGGCGTGCCGCTCCTGCAGGTCCAGCTGACCCTCGTCCGCCGTTCCGTCGACGGCGGCGAAGGAGGGCATGCAGGCGAACAGCTCGCCGGTGCGGTCGCCGCCGACGGCGTAGAGCCCGTTCTCCTCCAGCGCCCCCGACAGCCGCACCACCCGGCGGTCGAGCCCGGCCCGGGTGAACTCCCGGTTGAACGCCACCAGGTCCCGGCCGACGAGGCTGAGCAGGACGGCGTCGGCCCGGGTGCGCCGGAGCAGGTCGACCATCGCCCCGGGGTCGGTCGGACCGAAGGGCACCAGCAGCTCGCCGACGACGTCGGCCCCCAGCCCGCGCAGCACCGACGCCGCCGCCCGGTGCACCGCCTGCGGCCAGACGTAGTCGTTGCCGACCAGCGCCCAGCGGCGGGCGCGGCGGTGGCGCACCAGCCAGGCCAGCGCGGCGGCGTGCTGCCGGCGCGGGGAGCAGCCGATCCGCAGCACCCCCCGGCGCTGGCGACCGCCCTCGTGCGGCGGGGTGAAGACGTAGGGCACCAGGCCACCGAGGGCGGCCTCCAGTGCGCGGTGCACGTCGCTGGTGTGGAACCCGACCAGGACGTCGATCGCCCCGGCCTCGTGCAGCGCCGCGGCCTCCGCCGCGACGACCTCCGGAGCCCGTCCGGAGTCGACGGTGACCAGCTCGACCGCCCGGCCGCGGACGCCGCCGCCGGCGTTGGTCTCGTCCACCGCGAGCCCGGCGAGGTCCAGTGCGGAGGGGCCGGTCATCGCCAGGGGCCCCGACAGCGGCACGGCCAGGCCGACGCGGACGACGTCCGGCGGGCGCGGACCGACCAGCGCCGCCCAGGCGTCTCGCGGTCCGGTCGGCTCGTGCACCCGCTGAGTATGGTGCGGCCATGGTCGTCGAGCAGCAGGCGAGCCGCGCGGGCACCGATCGCGCCGCCTCGCTGGTGGAGCTGCTGACCGTGGCCCAGCGCCGCGTGGCCCGCGGCGTGGCGGGGGCGCTGGCCGAGGACGGCGCGACCCTCGACGTCTTCCGGCTGATGCGCTGCCTGGCCGCCGGGCCGGGGCGGTCGATGGGGGAGCTGGGCGTCGCGCTGTCGCTGCCGGCCCCCACCCTGACCCGGCTCGTCGACGGGCTGGTCGACGGCGCGGAGGCCTACCGGCTGCCCGACCCCGACGACGGCCGCCGGGTCCGGGTGCACCTCTCGGCCCGCGGGCGCACCCGGCTGGCCCGGCTGGAGGCGCTGGTGCGGGCGCACGAGGACGGCCTGGCGGCCGTGCTGGGCGCCGACCGCGTCGCCGCCCTCGCCCGCGCGCTGACCGGCTTCGAGCCGGCCTGACCCTCAGTCGGTGCTGGGCGGCAGCAGCCGCGGCATGAACACCTCGTCGATCGGGCGCGGCCCGACGTACTGCCGGCAGGTGCACGGCACCCACTGGTGACCCGACCAGCGGCCCCGCTTGTCGAAGGTGTCCCGGCGCAGCTCGGCGTAGCAGGTGTTGGTCTCGGTGTCGTGCTGGCTGAGCGTGTGGCCGCAGCCGCACAGCGGGGCGGGCAGCGCCGGAGCGGCGGCCGCCCGGGTCCGCCGGCTCAGCCGGCCGCTCAGGAAGCCGACGCCGAGCAGCACCGCACCGACGATCAGGCTGACAGGTTCCACCGGTGCGCTCCTCCCGCGTCGTGCCCTCCCGACGGTAACGCGGGAGGCGGCGCTCCGGTCACCCGCCGTCGGACTTCTTCCCCCGGCCGCTGACGGCGTCGCGCAGGTGGTCCAGGAGGCTGGCGACCGGGCCGGCCACCGCCCGCACCGCGCCCTCGTTGGGCGTCAGGGGGTGTGCCCGCGTCGGCGCGATGGCCTTCACCCGCTCGACGTCCGCCGCCATCTGCACCAGCTCGTCGCGGCCGAACGTCGCGCGGAGCTCGGTGAACATCCGGGACTCCTCGTGCTCGACGTGGGAGCGGATCTCGCGGATCAGCGTCTGCACCTCGGTGTCGAACTGCGGATCGTCGGGGTCCATCCGCTCGAGCCGCTTCATGGTCTCCTCGGCCTCGGCGTGCTCGTGCTTGGCGTGCTCGGCCTCCTCCCGGTCCACCTGCTCGAGCACCCGGGGGTAGACCCGGGTCTCCTCGGCCACCGAGTGCTTGACCAGGCCGATCGTCACCTCGTCGACCAGTTCCCGCTTGCGCTGCAGGTCCTCCGGTCCGGTGCGCCCCAGCAGGCCCTCCAGCTGGGTGAAGATGCGGTCGAACTCGCGGTGGTCGGCGGTGAGCAGCTCCACCACGTCGCGCTGGGTCTGGGTCACGGCTGTCCTCCTCGGTCCGGCGTCCTCCCGGCTTTCCCCGGCGCGCCAGGCGGCACACCCCCGTTCCGCTTTCCCCGGCCGGGTTGTTTCGAGCGTGTGATCACGGGCACAGGGAGACCGTGGAGTCCTACGCCGTGGGTTTCGCCCGCCCCGACCGCTGGTCGCCGGGCCGGCCGACCGAGCAGCGGCACCCGTGGCACGCCGTCGAGGCGCACCGCCCGCCGGCCGAGCTGGACGGCGAGGTCGAGCTGGCCGCCTGCGGCGCGATCGTGCAGGTGTGGGGGTCGCAGGACTGGGGGCGCGTGGGCGCCGGCCGCACCGCCTGCCCCGAGTGCCGCCGGCTGACCGGCGTCGGCCAGGCGCTCAGCGCCGTCGGCTGACCGCCGCGACCCTCCCGCCGCCGGTCAGCCGCGCTCGGGACGGCGGCCGCTGATCGCCGAGAGGCCGGTGATCTCACGGCCGACGATGAGCGACTGCACCGAGTCGGTGCCCTCGAACGTGAAGACCGCCTCCATGTCCGCGTGGTGGCGGGCCACGTGGTGCTCGAGGAGGATCCCGTCGCCGCCCAGGATGTCGCGGGCGTCGGCGACGATGGCCCGGGCCTTGGCGGCGTGGTTCATCTTCGCCAGGGACGCCATGGCCGCGGTCATGCGACCGGCGTCGGCGAGCGTGGACAGCCGCCAGCACATGAGCTGCATGGCGGTGATCTCGGCCAGCATCCGCGCGAGCTTGTCCTGCACCAGCTGGTACCCGGCGATGGGGGAGCCGAACTGCTCCCGGCGCAGCGCGTGGGCCAGCGCCAGCTCGTAGGACGCCGTCGCCAGCCCGAGCGCGCGCCAGGCGACGGTGTACCGGGTCCGGTCGAGGACGGCGGAGACGTCCCGGAACGAGGCGCAGTGGGCCAGCCGGTTCTCCGCCGGCACCCGGACGCCGGTCAGGGTGATCTCGGCCTGCCAGACCGCCCGCAGCGCCGTCTTGCCGGTCATGATGGTGGCCTGGAAGCCCGGCGTCCCCTGGTCGACGACGTATCCGCCCACGGCGCCGTCCTCGCCTCGGGCCCAGACCAGCACGTGGTCGGCGATCGTCCCGTTGCCGATCCACTTCTTCTGGCCGTCGAGCACGTAGCAGTCGCCGTCGCGGCGGGCGGAGGTCTCCAGGGCGACCGCGTCGGAGCCGTGCCGCGGCTCGGTGAGGGCGAAGGCGCCGATGCGCTCCATCCGCGCCATGGCCGGCAACCAGCGCTGCCGCTGCTCCTCCGAGCCCAGCAGCGCGATCGACTGCATCGCCAGGAAGCTGTGCACGCCGTAGAAGGTGCCGATGCTGCCGTCGGCCCGCGCCCACTCCGCGGCCACCAGCCCGGCCGCGACGGCGCTCATCCCGGGGGAGCCGTAGCCCTGCACGGTGCCGCCGGCGATGCCGAGCTCGGCGATCCGCGGCACCAGCTCGAACGGGAACTCGGCGCGCTCCCAGTACTCGTTGATCCGCGGGGTCACCTCGCGCGCGCAGAACGCGCGCACCCGGTCGCGCAGCTCGATCTCCTCGGGCCGGAGGAGCTCGTCCAGGGCGTAGAAGTCGGGGCTGGTCCCACTCACCGGGCGGACGCTACGGCGGGGGCGACCGGGCCGCGCGGCGGGGCGGCGCCGCGGCCGCGCGGGGTCGGCTAGGTTGCCCCGGGTCGCCGTCGGGGAGGTCGGGTGCCGTTCTTCATCGCGCGGGTCGCGCGGCTGCTGCGCCTGCGGCTGCGCGGCTGGCGGCTGCCGCTCGCCGTCGCCGTCGTCGTGTTCCTCAGCAGCTGGCTGGCGATGGCGCTGGTGGAGCCGGCCGGCAGCGACATCGCCGACCCCGGCACGTACTGGTGGTACTTCGCCGTCACCTCGGCGACGGTCGGCTACGGCGACGTCTTCCCGGAGACGCTGGGCGGCCGGCTGGTCGGCGCGTACGTCATCGTCGGCGGCATCGTCACGCTCACCCTGCTCTTCACCTCGCTGGCCGCCGCGCTGCAGTCGGTGAAGGGCAAGAGAATGAGGGGGCTGGTCACCCTGGACCTCGCCGGACACGTCGTCCTGCTCGGGTACGCGCCCGGCCGCTCCGCGCGGATCATCGGCGAGCTCGCCGACGAGCGCGGCGTGCAGGTGGTGCTGTGCGCCTGGGACGAGGTCACCGAGGACCCGCTGCCCGAGCTGCCGGACGTCGGGTTCGTGCGCGGGGACCTGACGTCGGAGGACGTCATGCGGCGGGCGGCGGTCGACCGTGCCCGGACGGCGGTGGTCGACGTCCGCGACGACAACGAGGCGCTGGCCGTCGCGCTGGCCGTGGCCCACGCCAACCCCGGCATCCACCTGGTCGTGGCGCTGCGCGACCTGGGCCGGCTCGGGACGCTGCGCTACGTCCACCCCGAGGTGCAGGCGGTGCAGTGGCACATGCCGTTCCTGCTCACCGAGGAGGCCAACGACCCGGGCATCGCGCAGGTCTACAACGACCTGATGACCAGCGGCGGGCACGGCAACACCTACTCCACGCGGGTGCCGGCCGGCTTCCCGCACGCCACGTTCGGCGAGTGCCAGACGTGGTTCGGCCGCACGTTCGGGGCCACCGTGCTCGCCCTGCGCGGCGAGGGCGGGCTGGTGGTGAGCCCGGGCTGGGACACGCCTGTGCCGGAGGGCTCGACGCTGTACTACGTCGCCGGACGCCGCATCGAGCCCGGCCGGTTGCGGCCGGCCCGCTGAGCGGTCAGGCTCCGAGCAGTCCCCGCAGGTACGCCGCCTGCCCGAGGTGCTGCAGGTCGTCGGAGAGCACGCTGACCAGCCGGACGCCGAGGGTCACCGGCGGGTCCCACCGGGTGTCGACGACGCGGTCGAGGTCGTCGTCGGAGAGCCCGCTCAGGAACTCCGCCGTCCGGGCGGAGACCGCCTCGGCGTAGCCGAGCAGCAGGTCGGCGGAGGGCACGCGGACGGCGGCGACCTCCGCGCTGCTCATCCCGTAGCCGGTGGCGGCGTCGTCGACCGGGAGTCCGAACCGGCCGGCCCAGCCGTCGGCGGTCCACACCTGCTCGGTGCCGGCGACGTCGGCCACGTGGTCGTCCTGCACGCGCAGCAGGTGCCAGGCCAGCCAGCCGATGGGGTTGGCGTCCGGCGCCACCTGGCGGGCCAGGTCGTCGGCGCCGAGCCCCTCGACGGTGCCGCGGAAGGTCTCGGCGATCTGGTCGTAGGCGTAGCGGAGGAGGTCCCGGCTCTGCACGGGGGCCTCCGCTACGAGGGCGAGCCGGGGCGGTCGGCCGCCGGCTCGCTCTGGGCCTCGAGGTCGGCGGCCTGCTCGGGGGTCGCCTGCTCGAGCGCGATGTCCCGCGGCTGCGGCCGCTCCTCGTCCGGGGTGGTCATGCCGCGAGCGTGCCGCAGTTCGGCCGGCGGCGCCGCTCCTGGCTCAGAACCAGCCGAGGGCGTACCCGGCGAGGGCGACCAGGCCGCCGATCGCCGCGAGCACGAGCAGCAGCGTCACGAGGACCGGGACGACCACCCAGCGGCGCTTGAACCGCCGGCGCCGCGGCGTCGACCCGGCGACCGGCGCCGGCTGCCGGGGAGCCGGTCGCGGGGCCGGCTCCCGGCCGGCGCCGGCGGCCACCACGGACGGCTCCGGCGGGTGGGCGGCGCTGCCGCGCCGTTCCCGTCGCCGCTCGCGCAGGTAGCGTGCCTGGTCGCGGGCGTCCCGGGCCACCGTGCCCAGGGCGGTGGCCGACGCCGCGGCCAGGGCCTTGAGGTCGTCGGCGTCGAACCGCGCCACCCGGCTGCCGTCGGCGGCGGCGGAGGGCGGCGAGGCGGGGGCCGGGGTGCGGGCCGGCGGCGTCCAGGGCTGGTCGACACCGGCACCGGCCAGCGCCTCCTCCAGCATCCGGCGGGCCTGCTCGGCCGTGGCGCGGTGGGCGGGGTCCTTGGTCAGCAGCCCGCGCAGCACCGGTTCGAGCGGACCGGCGTGGGTCGGCGGCGCCGGCTCCTCGGTGACCACGGCCATCAGGGTGGCCATCGGCTCGCCGCGGGAGAACGCCAGCCGGCCCTCGACGGCCGTGTAGAGCGTCGCGCCCAGCGACCACAGGTCCACCGGCGGCTGCGGCTGCTCGCCGTTGGCCCGCTCGGGGGCCATGTAGGACGGCGAGCCGATGATGGCGCCGGTCGTGGTGATCGTGGGGTCGCCCGTGGCGGTGGCGATCCCGAAGTCGGTGAGGCAGGCCCGCCCGTCGGGGGCGACCAGGACGTTGGCCGGCTTGACGTCGCGGTGCACGATCCCGGCGCGGTGGGCGGCCTCCAGGCCCGCGAGCACGTCGAGCGCGATCCGGGCCACCGCCGCCCAGGGCAGCGGCCCCTGCTTGTCGACGATCTGCTGCAGGCTGCACGACTCCACGTGCTCCATGACCAGCCAGGGCCGGTCGTCCTCCTCGACGACGTCGTAGACGGCGGTCACGCACGGGTGGTCGAGGCGGGCGGCGGTGCGGGCCTCGCGCAGCGTGCGCTCCCGCAGCACCCGGCGCTCCTCCTCCGACAGGTGCAGCGCGAAGGTGACCTCCTTGACGGCGACCGGCCGCTGCAGCTTCTCGTCGGTGGCCAGCCACACGACGCCCATGCCGCCGCGGCCCAGCACCTCGCGCAGGGTGTAGCGGCCGCCGACCCGGCGGTCGGGCGGCGCGGGCTGCGCGGGCTGCGCCGGCTGCGCGGTCATGGGCGGACGGTACGCCGCGGGAGGCGGCTGCGCGGCCCCGAGCGGGCTCCCGTGCGGCCCGGCCGGCTCTGCGTGGGGGCGCCTACGAGGGGTCGCCCAGCCACCGCCGCAGCACCTCGTCCTCGCGGCGCAGCACGACCAGCGCCAGCTGGCGGACGGCGGCCTCGACCTGCCGGCCGACCAGCGGCGCGTCGACCTCCGCCTCGCCGGTGACCGTCGACCGGGTGCCGTCGGCGGTCGCGGCCAGCCGCCGCTCGCCGCGGACCACCGCCGTCCGCCCGAACACCTGGGCGCCGACGTGCACGACGCCGGAGTGCCCGCCGTCGGAGCCGGCGGTCCAGGTGCGCCGGTCCACGACGGCCACCTCGCGGCCGACGAAGCGGCTGAACACCGGGGGGATGCCGGTGGTGGGCGCCAGCAGCCGGACGGTCGTCTCGGGTCCGTCGTCCTGCTCGGTGCTCTCGATGCTCTCCAGCCGGGCGCCCAGCGCGGTCACGCAGTCGCGCAGGAACCCCTCGTCGGTCAGGACGGCGAGGACGTCGTCGGGGCCGGCCGGGAACGTGGCGGTGTGGTCGATGGACACGCCGCATCCTGCGCCGCCGCGGCGCGGCCCGCCCGTCGGGGCGATCCGGGACCCCGTCGCCGGTGCGCGGAACGCTGCTCCGGGGTCACATCCGGCGGCTGAGGACCGCGAACGCGATCGCGCCGACCGCGACCTCGGCGAACAGCAGCAGGGCCAGCACCACCTCCACCGCGGCGCCGAACCCGATCGCCACCGCCGCGACCCCGGTCAGCGGCAGGGCGAGCAGGCCGAGGACGGCGAGGGCGCGGGTGAGGAGGGCGTCGTCCCGCTCGTCGCCGGCCTGGGTCCACGCCCGCTCGAACGTGGTCGCGCGGTCCGGACGCCGGCGCACCCGCCACCCCATGACGGCCGCGGCGACCAGCCCCACCGCGCCGCCCTGCAGCACACCGAGCCCCATGTCCCCGGGGCCGTGCTCGCGCAGCAGCAGCCCGGTGGCCAGGACGAGGGCCACCGCGGCGAGGACGGCGCCGACGGCCAGCGGCGTCCGCGTGCGGGTGCGTCCATCGGTCGGCATGGCGGATCTCCTCGGGGAGCGCGGGGTGGTCAAGCGACCTTGACACGACAAGGGTGCTTGACACCGGAGCGACGTGTCAAGGGTGCTTGTCCCCGCGGCGGGTCGAGGCGGGCACGGCCCGCACGGGTCACCGCGCGGCGTAGTCCTCCGCCAGGCGGGCGAAGCCCTCCGCCAGGCTCACCTGCGGCCGCCACCCGAGAGCGGCCCGCGTGCGGCGCTGGTCGAACCAGTGCGCGGTGCCGAGCTGGCCGGCGAGGAAGCGGGTCAGGGGCGGTGTCGTGCTCCGCCGGGTCACCGCCCACGCCGCCTCGCAGACCGCGCCCGCCAGCCAGGCCGCGGGGAGCGGCACGGAGCGGGTCGGCTCCGGGACCCCGGCCGCCCGGCACAGCCGGGCGATCACCTCGCCGACCGGTCGCGGCTCGCCGTTGCTGACCACCAGCGCCTCGCCGTGCACCGGTCCGCACGCGTGGACGGCGGCGACGAGCGCGGCCGCGGCGTTGTCGACGTAGGTCGTGTCGACGAGGGCCCCGCCGGTCCCGACCACCGGCAGCCGTCCGGCGCGGGCGCGCGCCACGATCCGTTCGACCAGCTGGGGATCGCCGGGGCCCCACACCAGGTGCGGGCGGACGGCGAGCACCGCCAGCGCCGCCGAGTCCGCGGCGAGCGCCTCCCGCTCGGCCACGGCCTTGGAGCGGGAGTAGTGCCCCCGCGCCCGCGCCGGGTCGGCCGGGTCGGCTCCGGCGCCGGTCAGCGCGGCTCCGGCGTGGGCGACCGACGGCGAGGAGACGTGCACGAGCCGGGCGACGCCGGCGGTCCGGCAGGCCGCGACCACGGTGCGGGTGCCCTCGATGTTGGCCCGTGCGTAGTCGGACCAGGGGCCGGTGACGTCGACCTTGGCGGCCAGGTGCAGCACGGCGTCCTGCCCGCGGACCGCGCGGGCCACCGCGGCCGGGTCGGCGACGTCGCCCAGCACCTCGCGGCAGGGGAGCCCGGCCGGCCGGCGCTGCAGCACCGTCACCTCGTCGCCGCCGGCGAGCAGCGCCTGGGCCGTGGCCCGCCCGAGCATCCCGCTGGCCCCGGTCACCAGGATCCTCACGGGGCCGGCGTCCGCCCTCGGCGCAGGGACGTGCGGGCGCCGGCGAGGAACCGGGCGGCGGTGCGGGCGACCTCGGCCCGGTCGACCTTCGACTGGTGCCGGACGTCGACCGGGAGCCGGCGGGCGACGAGGACCGCGGCCACGTCGATCCCGGCGGCGGCGCGGACGGCGTCGGCGAGGTCCGGCGGGGCCACCGCCATCCGGGCCCGGCGCTCGGTCCCGGACAGGACGACGACGACCGCCACGACCTGGGCGCCCGGCGGGCCGACCCCGACGGCGGCCGCCGCGGCGACCCCGTCCAGCGCCTCGACCCGCTGCTCGATCCCGACCGGCGTCACCGGGCCGGCGGCGGTGGTGACCACGTGCGGCAGCCGGCCCTCCACCCAGAGCCGGCCCTGCGCGTCGAGGTGGCCGACGTCGCCCGTGCGGTGCCAGCCCGGGTTCCTCGCGGCCGCCCGCTCGGTGGCCCAGAGGGCGTCGTAGCGGTCCTTCACGTGCGCGGCGCGCACGCAGACCTCACCGGGAACGTCGGGCTGTGCCGTCAGCGGGGCGTCCGCGCCGCCGCGCTCGTCCAGCGGGCTCACGCGGACCTCGACCCCGGGCAGGGGCCGGCCGACGCAGACCCCCTCGCCGGGGCCGGCGGCCGCGACCTCGGTCGCGGAGACGTCGGTGACCGGCAGGGCCTCGGTCATCCCGTACGGCGTGTGCGCCTCGGCCTCCGGCAGCACCGAGCGCAGCGCGTCGAGCAGGGCGGCCGGCACGGGCGCGCCGGCCGACATGACCAGCCGGACGCCGCGCAGGGCGGCCCGCTGGGCGTCGGTCAGGTCGGCGGCGGTGGCCACCACCCGGCGCAGCGCGGCGGGGGAGGCGAAGACGACGGTCCCGTCGACGGCGGCGACGGCGTCGGCCAGGGCGGGCGCGGTCAGGGAGCCCGGCGCGGTGACGTCCACGTCGGGCACCGCCGAGCCGATGCCCAGCCCGGGGCCGAGGATCGCGAACGGCGCGAAGGCGGCCACCAGCCGGTCCTCGGCCGCCAGGCGGTACGTCGACCGCACCAGCTCCAGCTGGGCGGCGGCCTGCCGCCGGGTGTAGACGACACCCTTGGCCGGGCCGGTGGCGCCGGAGGTGAACAGGACCGCGCAGTCGCCGTCGCCCGGCGGGGCGGCCGGAGGCCCGGCGGAGCGGCCGAGGCGCTCCAGCTCGTCGAGGGTGTGCGTCACGCCCAGGGCGCGGCGCGCGGCCGGGGCCGGCCGCCCCGTTCCCATCCGGGTGCCGGGCAGGCCCATGAGGCGGGCGGCGGCCAGCCCGCGGGGGCTGCCGATGACGGAGTCGACCGCCGCGCTGCGCAGGGCGCGGCGCATCCCGGCGAGGCCCAGCCCCTTGTCCGCCACCACGATCACCGCGCCGGCCCGCCACACGGCGTAGACGGCGGCGGTGAGGTCGGCCGAGGGCTCCACGAGGAGCGCGACCCGGGAGCCGGCGCGCACCCCCGCGGCGGTCAGCCCGGCGGCGAGGTCCTCGACGCGGCGGTGCAGGTCGGCCCAGCTCACCGTGCGCCCGCCGACCTCGACGATCGCGGGGGAGAGGTCCGCGGCGCGCTCGGCGAGCGCCGCCCAGAGCGGCCGGGGGCCGTCCGACTCCGTGCCGGGGCGGTTCCGCGGCGGCCGGCCGGCACCCAGGTCGGCCACCCAGCGGCCGACCACCTCGGCGTACTGCGGCGCGTCCTCGGGGAGCAGGTGGGAGGCGCCCTCGTAGCGGTGCAGGTCCGCGTGCGGCAGCCGGTCGCGCAGGTCGGCGAGGTAGCGCTCGCCGAAGACCGGGTCGCGCGGGCCCCACAGCAGCAGGGCGGGGACGTCCAGCGCCCGGATGCCCTCCGCGATCTCCGCCTGCGCGGGCCGGGACGGGTGCCCGGCGGCGAAGGGGATGTCGGCGA
Source organism: Geodermatophilus sp. CPCC 206100 (assembly GCF_048569675.1). Taxonomy (NCBI): domain Bacteria; kingdom Bacillati; phylum Actinomycetota; class Actinomycetes; order Geodermatophilales; family Geodermatophilaceae; genus Geodermatophilus; species Geodermatophilus sp. CPCC 206100. Next base: position 2,000 of record NZ_JAQISV010000008.1, on the reverse strand, counting down.
CGAAGTCGCCCACCGAGCGCCGGCGGGACGCGGACCGGTACGGGGCGGCGAAGGCCCGGCGCACCTCGGCCGGCAGCGCCGGCCGGGACAGCGCCGTCGTCGCGCGGACGAAGACCGGCGTGCCGACCGTGACCGTGGCCCGGACGCCCGGAGCGTTCGCCAGGCGGATGAGGGCCGGCCCGCGGTCGCCGTCGGGCATGGCCACCGCGGTGTTGGCGAGGACGACGCCGCGCAGGTCCGCCCGGTGCTGCAGGGCCCAGCCCAGCGAGATGATGCCGCCCCAGTCGTGCCCGACGGTGACCACCGGACCGGTCAGGTCCAGCGCGGCCGTGAGGTCCCCGAGGTCGGCGACCCGCTGCCGCAGCGAGCGCGGCCCGGGCAGCCGCTCGGACCAGCCCATGCCGAGCTGGTCCGGCGCGATCACCCGCCAGCCGGCCGGCGGATCGGCCACGAGCCGGCGCCACAGGTAGGACCAGGTGGGGTTGCCGTGCACGCACAGCAGCGTCCCGACCGGGTTCTGCACCCCGTTGTCCAGGACGTGCCACGAGTGCTCGACGCCGGCCGCGTCGGCGACGGTCAGCCGGCGCGACCACGCCGGGTCCAGGCCGGGGAGCGCCGGCGGGGCGGACGTCGCCTCGTGCGCCGTCACCACTCGATCTCGAGGCAGGCCGCGTTGAGGCCCGAGCCGATCCCCATGAGCAGGACGCGGTCGCCGTCGGTCAGCGAGTCCTGCTCGCCGGCCAGCGTGAAGGGGACCGACGCCGGCCCGAGGTTGCCGCGGGTGGGGAAGGTCCTCGGAACGAGGTCGGGGTCGACCGAGAAGCGGTCGCACATCGCCTGGGTGTGCACCTTGGAGACCTGGTGCATGACGTAGCGGTCCATGCCCCGCGCCCAGTCGAAGGACTCCGCCGCCTCGTGCCACATGTCCATCGACAGTGCCAGCCCGGCGTCCAGGAGGCCCTTGAGGTCGGTGTGCATCTCGTCGTTGTCGCCGGTGCACAGCTCGTGGTGCTCGGTGCCCGCCCGGCTCACCGAGCCGACCATGCGGTGTCCCTCGGGGTGCCGGTCGGCCCGGCCGAGGACCATCGCCACCGCGCCGGACCCCAGCGTCAGGGTGGCGAACTGCGACAGCACGTCGCGCGCCACGGTCTCGGGGCGGTTCAGCCGCTCGATGGTCTTCTCCTGGACGACCTGGCAGTTCTCCCCGTTGACGATGAGGGCGTGGTCGATGCGGCCGGCGTCGATCATCGCCGCGGCCAGCTCCATCCCGTTCACGAAGCCGAGGCAGGCGTTGGTGACGTCGAAGTTCTGGCAGGACCGGGGCAGGCCCAGCGCGTGGTGCACCGCCACGGCGGTCGAGGGCTCCAGGTAGCGGCGGCTGACCGAGGTGTTGATCATCAGGCCGATGTCCCCGGGGTCGACGCCGCTCTCGCTGATGGCCTTGGCTCCGGCCGTGGCGGCGCCGTCGATGAAGGTGACCCCCTCGCTCCACCAGCGGCGCTCCCGGATGCCGGCGAGCCGCTCGAGCAGTCCGGGACGCAGCCCCACCCGCCGGTAGGTGTCGGCGAGCTGGTCGTCCAGCGCGTCCGAGGTCACCACCTGCGTGGCGTCCACCGTCTGGACGGCCAGGACGGCCGTGTTGGTGAAGTGGTGTGCTGCGTTTCCGCTCATGCCAGGGATCCAGTCTTCGGGAGGGCCCGCCGGGGACGAGCGTGCAAGCCTAAGGCGGCGGCACGTACCCGACCCACGCGGCGGTATTCCCGTGCCGCGGACGGGCCCGTCCGAGTGGTCGGCGTCCGCGTGCCCGACGCGCGGCGGGGGCCCGGGGCCGTGTCGGCCCCGGACCCCCGCCCGCGAGGATCAGCGGCGGTCGGTCCGGGTGGTGTCGTCGAACTCGACCTGCTCCTTGCGGACGTCGGCGGAGACGGTCTCGGTGTCGGTCACCGTCTCGGTGTCCAGGCGCACGCGCTCGACGGGCACGGCCTCCTTGGCCACGACGG